>JAHDGC010000929.1 GCA_020627865.1 Saprospiraceae bacterium
ATCATGAAAAAAATAAGCATTATCAGTTTTCTGTTCATTTCCTGTTTTGTACATATGATTTCCGCACAAGAATTTGCAATGGACGCCCGCGATGTTTGTCCATTGTTACCGGGAGAAAAAGTGCCCGAAGCAACTTTAAAAAGTATTACGGGAGAAGATGTTGAGTTGACGGAATTACTAGAGAAACAACTTACCGTTATGATTTTTTATCGCGGAAGTTGGTGCCCATATTGTAACAAACATTTGAGTAAAATTCAAGGGATAGAAGGAGCCCTAAAGGAGATGGGATTCCAGATTCTTGCGCTTAGTCCTGATCTTCCGGAAAATTTGGAAGAGGCCGTTTCTAAAAATGACCTGTCTTATACTCTGCTTTCTGATGCCACTATGGAATTTACCAAAACAATGGGACTGGCTTTTGAATTGGATGAAAAGACGAGAAAGAAATATAAGTTATTTGGTATCAATTTGGAGAAAGCTTCTGGGGAAACCCATCACTTGCTCCCGGTTCCAGCCTTGTTGCTTATTAATAAAAAGGGGGAGATTGAATATAGTTATGTCAATCCGCTTTACAAAAAACGCTTGTCTCCGGATGTGGTGCTTGCTGCTGCGAAATCAATGTTAGAGGAATAAAACAAAATAGACCGATGCATAATAGTTATTTTTTCTTGCTTTGTTTATATCTTATTTTGCTGATGGGATGTGAAGAAGAATACATTCCGGAAATTGTAAATGCCGAGCCGGAAATTGTTGTGGAAGGATACATTGAAGCAGGTACCACGACTACCCCGCCCTATGTTATCCTGACCAGAAGTTTTCCCTTTTATTCGGAAGTCGACCAAAATACTTTGGATGAACTTTTTGTACATGATGCTAGTGTTGAAGTGCGTCATGGGAATAGCGTTTTTCCTTTTACGGAAATTTGTCTGGAAGACCTTCCTGCTGATATAAAGGATCAGATTGGAAATGCTATTGGTACCAATCCGGATAGCTTGGGTCTCAATTTTTGCGTTTATCTGGATTTGAGTTTTAGTTTAGTTGGAGAAATTGGACATACTTATAACCTAGAGGTGAATGTTGAAGGACAAAAGGTTACCGCCTCCACTACGATTCCTCCTTTTGTCGGTTTAGATTCTCTTTATTTCAAACAACCACCTGGCCAGCCTAGCGATACCTTACGGGAACTTCGTTGTTTTATCACCGATCCCGATTCCATCACCAGCTATTACCGCTACTTTACGGCCATGAATGACGAGCCTTTTGTTTCTCCGTTTAGCTCTGTGGTAGATGATGGCTTTTTTGATGGGCAACAATTCGAGTTTCCGCTCAATAAGGCCGAACCCCGCAATGCAGAATTTGACCAAGAGTCCTTTGGTTTATTTCTCGTTGGGGATACAGCAACTATAAAATGGTGTACTTTGGATGAACCACATTATCAATTTTGGGAAACCTTGGAGTTTAATGCTGTGAACCAAGGCCCCTTTTCTTCCTACACTCGGATAGAATCCAATGTCGAAGGGGGCTTGGGTATTTGGGGAGGTTACGCAGTTGGTACTTATACAAGGATTGTAGAGTAATGAAAATGTGTTATCTTTGTGGATTGGACCAACTAAGTTGGAAATTACTCTGATTGGCAAGGGACTTACTTTTTACTTTTGGTCTTTTTAATTTTTACTTGTTTCCTAATATGTCTATAAAAATCAGCAAAGGAGATAAAACTGCTTTACTTTTCGGTGCCACAGGGCTGGTCGGGAAGCATTGTTTGTCCTATTTGCTGGCTTCAGATAATTATGCCAAGGTTGTTATTTTTGTAAGAAAAAAAACGGATATTGCGCATCATAAATTAACGGAGCATGTAATCAATTTTGACGACTTGGCGACTCACAAGAAATTGTTCGTGGGAGATGACTTGTTTTATGCTATTGGTACAACCATCAAAAAGGCGGGCAATAAAAGAGCTTTCGTTAAGGTGGATTATACTTATGGTGTAATTATAGCTAATTTTGCTGCTCGGAATAAGGTGAACCAGTTGATCTTTATTTCGTCTATTGGTGCAGATAAAAATTCCTTGCTTTTTTATATGAAAGTTAAGGGGCAGTTGGAACATGATCTTTGCAAATTAAAATTTTGGGCCACACATGTTATTCGCCCCAGTGTATTGTTGGGAAAAAGAAACGAACAACGACTAGCCGAATCTTTCTCCGGTCAGATGGGTGCATTATTGGGGAGGGTGATTGGGGATAAGATGGGAAAGTATCGCCCGATTGAGGCAGAGAAAGTAGCTCGCGCAATGGTCGAAGTGGCACAAGGATTGGAGAAAGGTGTTCATATTTATAACTCGGATAGGCTGGATGATATTGGCAGCACCGAAATTCGAAGTATTAAAACATAGGATCTAGCCAGACATCGGATCGCTTCGCTGTCAGATGTCAGACGCGTCCGTGCTTGTCTCTGGCAGACTGCTAAACTTTTAGCAGAGCAGCGTCTGGCCTCTAACAATGAGCGATAGCGAATGATCTAATATCTAAAAATGAGCGCAGCGAATAATCTAAAAATCTAAAATCTAAAAATGAATACAGACATCAAGAAAACATCAACCATCAGCCTGAAAGT
>JAHDGC010000930.1 GCA_020627865.1 Saprospiraceae bacterium
GTTAGTTTAATGTATCAATTTGATCTACAACAACTCCCTAAAGGAACCTACCTCCTGAAATTGTGGTAAAAAACAGAAAACAATGAAGTTGATTATGCAATAAGATTTTAAATAATGGGCTACTTTCAAAGCACAGAAATGTCTTTTTAACCATTTAACATTTATATAGACATCAGACTGCTTCGCTGCCAGATGTCAGACGCGTTCGTTCCTAATTCTTGGCAGGCTGCTAAATTTTTAGCAGAGCAGCGTCTGACATCTGGCATCTGATAATGAGCGTGAGCGAATGGTCTATAAACTGGTAGCTTTGAAACAATTTAACATTCCCAAATCCCCCATATTGGGTACTTACTTTATAAAAACATATAAACATATAAAATGAAATTGTCCGATAACAAATTTCATCCCTAAACTAGTAATTTCATGAAAAGAAAAACTCTACCTTTAATTGCATTCTTGTTTTTGGTCTTGTTTTTGGCATCGTGTGGTTTTGAACTTGTCGCGCAAGTGAGCTATAATGCCAATACAAACGTCATCCCATATACGGGGGGCTTTCGACCGGGTTCCAATATGGGATATACGCCCGGCTGGACAGATGAGAACCTAGCTGACTTGGCTTGTGGAAATCCGGAAACAGGTGTACAGGGTGTTGGTGTAAAAGCTTTGCGCCCTGCTTTATTTGGATTCTTCCTCGAAACGTGGGGCTATAACATCCGCGAAACAACTTTCCAACATTATTTCGATGTCGATGCAAAAGACAATACTTGTATCATCGGTTTCCCGCATGAATCGGAACGTGATCCTAACTTTTATTGTGGCCAGTACCAAACGGAGTTGTATGCCAACATGTACGAACCCATCTGGGATGGCGGCTTGAACGGAACACCCGTTAATGATAATAACTACCTTGCCTTGTATCTTTATAGGATGATCAACATTTATGGCGATCACATCAAGTTCTGGGAAGTATGGAACGAACCGGGTTTTGACTTTACCTATGCACATGGTTGGTTGCCACCCGGTGCGCCGGGCAACTGGTGGGAGAACGACCCAGACCCGTGCCACATCAAGATTCGCGCTCCGATTCAAAACTATGTCCGAATGTTGCGCATTTGCTATGATGTGATTAAAACCTTATCCCCAGATGATTATGTTGTCGTTGCAGGGGTTGGCTATCCTAGTTTTTTGGATGCTATTTTGAGAAATACAGATAATCCGAATGGCGGCCAAGTCAACGGCCAGTATCCCTATAAAGGTGGTGCTTACTTTGATGTCATGGGTTTCCATTCTTACCCGCACTTTGATGGTGCGATGCGCTATTGGGACAATGACATTCAGGGCTTTGTTTACAATCGTCATTCTGATAGAGGAGCTTGGGGAATTACGCGCAAGCAAAATGAATATAGAGACGTTTTGGCCAGCTATGGATATGATGGCGTTACGTATCCTAATAAGGAATGGATCATTACAGAAATCAATATGCCTCGTGAGCCTTTCAATGATTACATTGGCTCATTGGAAGCACAGATTAATTTTATACCAAAAGCTGTAGTGACCTGTATCAAAAATGATATTCGCCAGATGCACGTTTGGGATATCAGCGACAGGGAGCCAGAGACTAATGTCAATGATGAGTTTGATGCCATGGGACTTTACAAGGACTTGGAAGGTCTTCAACCTTATAATCAAGAAATTAATGAAGAAGGGATTGCATATAAAACTTCATCCGATATGCTTTTCAGCACAACCTTCGATACGTACCAGACTTCCTTGATGAACTTGCCGGCAACTTTAGATGGTGGTGCTTTCCGTTATCCGAACGGAGAATATGTTTATGTCCTTTGGGCAAAAACTTCTGTCGATCAGTCGGAGTATGCATACGAAACGTATTCTTTCCCCGCAGGCATGAATATCCAAAATGTCACAATGATAGAATGGGATTATGCCCGTACAGCTTCGGAGCCGGTTGTTCCTGCTCAGAATATCGAACTGACGGGAAGACCTGTTTTCTTCAAGGCTTCTTCAGAGCAAGTCGTGCCACCAACAGCTGCCTTCAGCGTGGCCAGCCAAACAGGGTGTGCACCTTACGAGGTCACTTTCGAAAATACTTCTTCTGATAATTCCTTTACCTTCAATTGGTCTTTCCCCGGAGGGAATCCTTCTTTTTCTACGGAAGAAAATCCTGTAGTGGTTTACACGGCGCCTGGCCAGTACAATGTTTCCTTAGCCGTTAGCAATTCGGTTGGTAATGATGCTACAACAGAAACGGCCTTCATCACCGTTGGGGAACCACTACCTATTGTTAGCTTTAATACCAATACGGTTAATGGCAATGCGATCAATTTTCAGAATACGACAACAGGAGCTACTTCTTATACATGGGATTTTGGAGATGGCATTACCAGTACTCAAGCGAGTCCGGTGCATACTTTTGGAGGAGCAGGTGCTTACGATATATCCTTAACGGCAACGAACTCTTGTGGGTCGTCAACCGAATCGGTTACACTTTTTGTCGGTTCTGAAGTGAATCCGGTTAGCTATACTGCGCAGGATTATGTAGAACCTTTCACCGGGAAATTCCGCCCCGGTTGTAACTCCGGTTATTACCC
>JAHDGC010000931.1 GCA_020627865.1 Saprospiraceae bacterium
AATAACAGCTTCTTTTGTATAGTTTAGATTTTCATAAAATTTTCTTGTTAATTGAAAACTATCTCTTCCTGAAGTCTCAACAATGAATACCCTACACCCATTTTGTTTTAATTGATCCTCAATGTAAGCCATCATTTTTTTACCAATTCCTTTCCCCTGCATGCCAGCCTTCACCCCAATTGCGTAGAGATTAAATGTTCCCATTGTCAATTTCTCTGGTGCACAATACCCTATTGCTATTGGTTGCTCGTTTTCAATTGCCGTAAACCAAATATCCTGCGTTTCTGGATTATTAAAATAATCTAAAATCATATCATCAAGCATCTCTGAGGGAAACAATTCAATTGAATCCAAGATTACCTTCAATTCCGCTAAATCACTTTTTTTAATTTTTCGTACTATCATCCATCCTGTATTATGTTTGAATCACCCCAGGATTAAACTTCTCCACCGGAGCATTATTCGCCGCTTCTATACCCATCGAAATAAACCGCCTCGTTTCTCTTGGATCAATAATGGCATCCACCCAAAGGCGGGAGGCTGCATAGTAAGCTGTCGTCTGTTCATCATAACGGCCTTTAATTTTTTCGAACAACTCTTTTTCTTCTTCGGGAGTGGGTTCTTCTCCTTTGGCTTTCTTGGAAGACATCTGGATTTGCAACAATACTTTTGCAGCTTGTGCCCCACCCATCACGGCAATCTTCGCCGAAGGCCAAGCCACAATCATCCTCGGGTCATAAGCCTTTCCGCACATGGCATAATTTCCGGCACCATAAGAATTGCCCATCACGACCGTAAATTTTGGAACGGTAGAATTGGAAACCGCACTCACCATCTTTGCGCCATCTTTGATAATGCCCCCATGTTCAGACCGTGTTCCAACCATGAATCCAGTAACATCATGCAGGAACACCAAGGGAATTTTTTTCTGATTACAATTCATCACGAAACGAGCCGCCTTATCGGCAGAATCTGAATAGATCACGCCACCAAATTGCATCTCGCCCGTTTTGGTTTTTACCACTTCCCGATTATTGGCCACGATACCGACCGACCAGCCATCAATGCGGGCATAAGCACAAATGATGGTTTTGCCATAGCCTTCTTTATATTGGGTTAATTTAGAATCATCCACAATACACTTGAGCAAGTCTACTGTTTTATAAGGCTTCGTTCTCAAATCTGGAAAGATTTCTAGGATTTCATCCGCTCCTTTTTTCGGTTCTTTTGCCTCCACCCTGTCGAAGCCTGCTGTTTCGAATCGGCCAAATTTATCCACCAAATCCCGAATTGTTTTCAGGCAAGTTTCATCATCTGGCATCTTATAATCTGTTACGCCAGAGATTTCACTTTGGGTCATTGCGCCACCTAGGGTTTCTTTATCTACTGTTTCGCCAATAGCGGCCTTTACCAAATAAGGGCCAGCGAGAAAAATGGAACCTGTTCCCTCTACAATCAAGGCTTCATCCGACATGATGGGCAGGTAAGCACCTCCAGCCACACAACTTCCCATAATGGCAGCAATTTGCGGGATACCCATACTCGACATCCGAGCATTATTCCGGAAGATACGGCCAAAATGTTCCTTATCCGGAAAAATTTCATCTTGCATCGGCAGGAAAACACCGGCACTATCGACGAGGTAAATAATAGGCAAGCGGTTTTCCATAGCGATTTCCTGCGCACGCAGATTTTTCTTTCCCGCCATCGGGAACCATGCCCCAGCCTTCACTGTCGCATCATTGGCCACAATCATGCATTGCCTTCCGGAGACATAGCCGATTCCCGTTACGACACCAGCCGCGGGGCAGCCGCCATATTCTTCATACATTCCGTAAGCAGCAAAGGCTCCGATTTCAAAGAATTTGGTTTCGGGATCAATCAATGCAGCAATACGTTCCCGTGCGGTCATCTTTCCCTTGCTGTGCTGCTTTTCTATTTTCTTTTGTCCACCGCCCAGATGGATCCGTTGCAATTTTCGCTCAACAGCTGAGATTGCAAGTTTCATCGTATCCATATTTTTGCTTTTGGCAATATCTATTTTAGGCATAGTATAATTTTGTAAGTAGTGTGAGTGGTGATTGGTGACTACCTGCCTGCTTGTCAGCACGACAGGCAGGGTGCGCATTTTCTTGGCTGTTGATCGTTAAATCTATTCGATGTGCCATAGGTTTATCGCCTTGAGCATACAGGGAACTCTTCTGAGGCGTCACAAATCATCCATTTACATCATCATGAAATATAAATCGGTGCGCAAAATACGGATTTTTTGGAGAATGTAATGATTTTTTTAGGGAGATAATTCAGCAAGGGGGCTAAGCCAAAGTATCAAGTGCATCTTGCAAACAATGAAAACAGTTTTTCATATTATATTGATCCTAAATAACTTAATAGTGCATGTGGGATAATGTCGTAGTGATCTATAAACACCGGCAGGAATTTGTAGTACCCTAAAATGTCAAAAAAATACCATTATTTTCATAAAAAAATCCTACTACAATATATATTCCGTAACTTTAATCAGGTTAACGCTGATACACCTTAACTTTTAGAGCATGTTGGGGATTTGGTCTTTAGAGCGAAAATAGTCAATTTTTTGATTAG
>JAHDGC010000054.1 GCA_020627865.1 Saprospiraceae bacterium
AAATAAATCTACCTTTTTGACTTGATCTTTTTGCCCCTAACGTCGTTAAAAAGCCCTGTTTGGCAGGTGCCAACCAGACAAGCTCGCCGATGCCCCCCCGGCATCGCCTACGTTTTTTGCCCTGCCTTCCAAGGAACGCAGGCAGGCTAATTGGGAACAAAAATCTCTAACTCAAAATTGGCATATTTATTAAATTATCATTCCTAAACCAAAGTTGTGGTTGTATCCTAATTGACCAACTTTAAACATACACTTAAAACGGAATACCTTGTCAGACAATTTTAATATTCAAAACCCCATAAGTAGCGTGCAAGATACAAGCATACTTAATGCTAGAAACCATATCCTAGAAAATTTCAACTCTAATTATGACACCAGATTGGTTTATCACAATTTCCAACGATGCGCGGAGATTGATAAAATAGTATCTGAGTTGGGTGCTGAAAATACGTTTCCAAATGATGTAGTGGAGGTGGCTCGCCTAGCCGGATGGTTTCACAGCTTGGGCATTTTGCAAGATAGCAAAAATCCTATTTCGACGGGATTACATTCCGCAAAGCAATTCTTGTTGAGTAAAAGGTTTCCTCCGGAAAAAATCAACAAAGTACTCTCATGCATCCGTTCCCAAAGAAATGAAGAAGACAAGAAAACGCCGGAAGCGCAATTGCTCTCGGATAGCACCAACAGTTTCGAACGCACCGACACGTTTTTCACCCATCGGCCACTATTGCGCCTAGAGTGGGAATTGTTTGCGAACAGATATATTTCGGATGTGGAATGGGCACAGCACCAGTTACAGGATTTGCTCAAAGGGCGCTTTTATACGGCTGCGGCCAAAATGAAATTTGAGCCGATTCTGGCACAAAATATTCGTACCCAAAAACAGAAATTAGAAAAGCTGAAAAGAAATAAAGGCCTGCTAGAAGATGAGGAAGGCCGTATTCAAAAATTTCAAAACCTGGAACGCAAACTTCCGGAAAGGGCAACCCAAACTTTCTTCCGCGCCAACTACCGCAACCACATCAACCTGAGCATTATTGCCGATAACAAGGCCAACATTATGATTAGTGTCAACGCCATTATGATCAGTGTGTTGATCTCTCTATTGACTTATAAAAACATTACAGAAACCAACCCGATGGTCTTACTCCCTGTAGTCATCTTTCTGGTCACGGGATTAACTTCCCTGATTTTTGCAGTGCTCTCTATTCGACCCAAAGTTACGGCTTTGAACGAAGGACAGACTTCTGTGGAACAGGCCAAACAGAATATTGTTTTCTTTGGGAATTTTGTCAACTTGAACTTGGAACAGTACGAAGAAGCGATGGATGCCATGTTACGGGATAGCCAATTAATGTATGGCAACATGACTCGGGATATGTATTATCTGGGTAAAGTTTTGGATAAAAAATATCGTTTCCTAACGATTTCCTATAATATTTTCATGCTCGGTTTTGTGGCAGTAGTGCTGACATTTTTAATTACCTTATTGGGTTAATCATATTATCTAAATTTCTACGACGTTGGTCTATTGAATTTTCAGGTTTAGCCGTAAAAGCTCAATTTGGGAATAAACTTGGGGTACAGCTTAAAGCCGTCTCTCAAGTTTATAGTTTTAAATAACAGAACATGGAAAAGCTAACGACAAGGGATAGGATCATCAAAAGACTAAGTTGGTATTACAAAGTAGAAGGCATCAACGCGATCTGGATTTTTGCCTTGGGTGTATACTTATGCCTCAAGTTTGGGATTCATGCAATCTTGCTAGGCTACGGAATTGCCTTTGTTGTTTTCATATTGATACAGGGCACCCATTATTGGCGATTGAAATTTTTTGCCCTACAGGGAAAACCAATACAGCAAGAACAAGAACTTGATCGGTTTAAAAAGTTCAAAACCATAAATGAAATTTTAATTGGCTTAATTCCCGTTTTTGTTTTGTTACAGTGGTACATTTCCGGTAAAGGATTTGCGGAAGACAACCATTTGGTTTGGGCCATACTTGCCAATGTATTTGCCGTGTTAGAACACATCAACTATTATTACTACCAATTGACTTACGACAACAGCTATGATGTAAAATACTTGTTACATAATCGAAAATTAAAGCCGGCTTCTTTGAAAAAAGATATTCGAGATGGAAGGATTTAAGAAGCCTTATTAAAAACTAAAAACATAAGATATGAAAAACTGGAAAGAACAAATCAAACTACCTGAGAAACCGTCTGGCATGGCGTATGGGTTCATCTCAAAATGGGGTGGCAAACCAATTCCGTGTGATAAGGCAACCCTCATGACAACCCTTGAAACCAAGCCGAAAACAAGGTATGTAACAACACCCGCGCATGACACCTTTATCATTCCTGGCTCAGATTATGAAACTTTACAACCGCTCCTAAAGCAAAGAAAATCTACCATAAAAATGAATTTATGGTTCAGTGCTTTTTTCACATTCATGTTTGCCCTACTACTTTTCATTACAGATTCCTCCTCAGGAGAAATGTGGTATAATAACTCATTTTTTCTCTCCCTGCTAGCCATCGGGATACTCCCTCTTTTTAAGGCATTGTATGAACTTATCACGATAAAAAAAATTAATGAGCACAACTTTGTAGCAGAATCTACTTGGATGAAATTTTATGCTTGGCTTTCGCAGAAGGTTTCGATTCCGATATTTATTATAACCGGAATTTCAATTGCTATAGCATGGGTGCAACATAAAGCAGGCATAGAATTATCTCTTGAATTGGTAGGCACAACCAAGACGCAGTTCTTTACAGGCGAGTACTGGCGAATACTATCGGTTAGCTTGTTACATATCAATATGCTTTTCATTTTGACCAACACGATTTTGATTTTTATAATGGGGCATCTGGTGAGTAAAATCGCTGGGTTTGCTTATATCCCCATCATATTTTTAACTGCGGGTTTAGTGGGCAATCTACTCGGCCTGTATTTATCACCGGATTCAATAACAGCAGGAATATCAAGTGGCATTATGGGGTTGATAGGATTTGTGTTAATATTGAGCATTAAATTGCGAGCGTATATTCCTAGACAAATAACAGAAGCCATGCTATACATCATTGCTCTGGTAATGATTTGCAGCCTTGGTTTTTCGGGCATCGAACCACTTAGCAATATTGCTCATGCCGGCGGATTGATCAGTGGCATGTTGATAGGCATACTATCTTTTCAAAGTCAAAAAAATATAATCCCGTACTCATCTTCTTCGGTTATCAATATTTTAGGATTAATTGCTACCTTTATTTTAATCGTGGGTTTTGGGATTGTAGTGAATGGTCTGGTTTAATCCCAAACTTAGGGTACAGTTTAAAGCTGTACCCTAAGTTTGAAAAAAAGACAAAATGAAACAAAGAAAAATCATCTTAAACCTTTGTACAAGTCTTGATGCTTTTATCGAAGGCAGCAATGGAGAAATAGACTGGTGCCTCACAGATCAGGATTATGGCATGACGGAATTCTTAGGTCGGATTGATACGATTTTCTTTGGTCGGAAAAGTTACGAGCAACTCATCGAGCATGCCCCTACGGCATTCTTAGATAAGAAAAAGGTTGTTTTTTCAAAAACGATAAAAAGTGAATATGGCAACTTTAAGGTGATCAGCGAAAATATTGCGGAAGAAGTCAACAAAATCTGCCAACAACCGGGTAAAGATATCTGGCTCTTCGGTGGCGGTCTCCTCACCTCTTCCCTGCTGAAACTCAACCTTGTGGATGAGCTTATGATTGCGGTGCATCCTTTAATTTTGGGAAAAGGGAAACCGTTGTTTGTGGATATTCCGGATCGGATAAAATTAAAGCTTACGGATACGAAGACTTATTCTACGGGCTTGGTGCAGTTGTTTTATGCAGTAGAAAAAAGTTCTTAGACAAAAGCTATTGCAAGCAGAGGTCAATTGAAAATTCACCGATAAAGAATCTTAGTTAGAAGTCAGTCTAAAACCTGCCTTCATGACCGAAGGGCAGGCAGGTCTAATGTCTAATGTCTAATGTCTAGCATCTCCTTACTCCACCACTTCCCAATTCCCCTCTTCATTCAAATTCAGTTTCATCAACTTAGAAGAAAGCCCTTCCCTGCCCATAGCAGGCTGCAAACTCAGTTGCACATTATACGTATCAATCCATTTGGGTAAATGAGGTTCATAATCCGTCATTTCCTGCTCAAACAATTTGCGGAAGCCCTTATCCGTAAAACCCCAAAGTTGGATACCATTCTCCTCAAAACCAGCCACCAAATCTACGTTGCTGACCAGCATATTTTTAAAATCCGGACTAGGTTTCGGGTACCCCCAAATCTCAATCTTCTTCCCACTTTTATCATTCACCAGCAAATGATGTCCGCTCTCCATGCCCATGACCTTAAAAACAAAGTACCCCATTTTGGCAATGTAGTTCCGGTATTCATATTTAACAGAATCCCCCTCCGCCAATACAACTTTATTGCCATGCAGCAAAGTAATTTCATAAGCTCCATCCGTTTTACGAATGTATCTTTTGTCCTTTCTCAATTGCTTTTCAGCCGTTTCCATCAAACAAGTATTATACTCCGCAATCTTCTGATTGTAGCGCATTTTCTCACACTTGTCATATGGTGTAGGCGCCAGATCAACGATCGGTTTATAAAATTTGACGCCACCACCATAAATCCAGCCCTCCGTGCCATCACTCGTCCGCACATTCAGCCAAGGCTCATCATAGACCTTACCGCGCAGGTTAATTTGTTGGGTAAAGTCTGATTTTTTATTCAAAAAAGTCAGGGCTTCTCCTTCTTTGATTTCTGCCAGAATAGCAGATTTTGTATCCGGCTCATTCCGCAGCCGCAATTTATCCACCCAGCAATACACCGTTGTGCTTTTATCGGCCCCGGCTTTTGCCTCGGCTGTTGCTGAGGGTTTAGGATTCTGGGTAGTTTGTGATGTAGCCTCGTCTGGTGCTTTTGTTTCAGATTCGGAGCTTCCACAAGCCGATAAGCAAAGGTTAATAAAAATCAAAAGCAGGCATTTCGTATACAGATTTGTCATAATAAAAGGGTTATAGTACCGCAAGCGGTGTAAAGAGTGATTAGTTTTTTGTGATTAGTCGCACTTTCTTGGTTTTGATCGCTAAATCTACCCTCCGTAGCTAGTTTTCCGCTTAACCTCGGCATATTATAGAACTAATCACAACTAAACTAACTACCAATCACCACCCAATTGGATGTTTTTTCTACAAAATAAACCATGTATGTGGCTTTAAAATATTAACTTTATCATTCAAAACTATTTTGAGGCAATTTACGCAAAAATTTATTCTTGGCATAAATTTAAAACTTTACGGTTAAACTTGGAGTATCGTTTCATAAAACCTATTATTCCGAGTTCTAAGAGCAAAGATAAGAGCAGCAAGAATGGAGATAAAAACAAACTTTTAAGAAAGATAATCCAGTAATGGATGATCTTCGGCTCTCTATTCTCGGCTCTCTACTCTTAAAAACCACTATAACACTTATGAGCAAACAAATTTTTATCATCACCTGCTATCTGCTTTGCTGTGCTTCCTGCTTCGGGCAAAGCGTGCAAGAACGATATATCGAGCAATACAAGGGCATTGCCATCAGGGAAATGGAACGAGCAGGCATTCCGGCCAGTATCAAGTTGGGGCAAGGCATCCTCGAATCCAATTCAGGACAAAGTGAGCTGGCCAGAAAGGCGAAAAATCATTTCGGGATGAAATGTGGTAGCCAATGGAACGGGCCAACCCACTATAGGGAAGATGATGATTATAATGAGAATGGCGAATTGATAAAATCTTGCTTCCGGGTATTCCGTAGCCATGATGCCAGCTATGTTGCCCACTCCGAATTTTTGCGCGATCCAAGGAAGGATTATCGCTACGGTTGGCTTTTTGACCTCAATCCGCGTGATTATGTGGCTTGGGCCAAAGGCTTGAAAAAATCGGGTTATGCAACCAGTCCGACCTACGCCGAAAAATTGATTCGAATCATCGAAACCTATGACTTGCACAAGTATGATTTCATGGCTGAGGAAGACCTTTCCGCTGAAGTACCAGACCTTGAGGAAGAAGACGAACGCACTTCCCCCTCTGGAAATCGGATTTACTCCAAAAGGATTTTCCGGAACAATGATGTACGCTATGTATTAGCTATGGCAAACGACACGCCACATGAAATTGGCTTACGCTATGGTATTGCTACCAGAAAATTATTCCGGTTCAACGAGCAAGTAAAATCCCCGAACCAACACCTTGAAGAAGGGGAACGGGTTTACATTCAGTGTAAGAAAAACAACTATCGTGGGAAAAGGAAATATCACTACGTGAAGGAAGGAGAAACCATGTACGGACTTTCTCAAAAATATGGTGTGAAGTTGAAAAAGTTATATCGTAAGAATAGGATGCCCAAAAAGAGTGAACCTGCTCCCGGCACACGCCTAAAAATACGGGGTAACCGGATAAAGGATTATGAAAAAGCCCCCAAACGCAACGACTATCGCCCATCAAAACCACCGCCAGAAAACAAACAGACGCCCGCACCAGATACACGGGATGAAGTAGAGTTTGATCCGGATGCAGATCCTGTCCGCCCAGAATATGAACCTGTTTTGACAGATCGTTATCAAAGAAAACCGCCTCGCAAGAATGAGCAACCAACTCGGCCAACGACAACTACTCGGCCAAGTACGGAAAAAACCGATCGCACCAGCGACACCACTGTATCGGATTCTAATGAACCAACTTGGCAGGATAGAAAGAAAAAGGAAGAGGCTTCCAACAATTCCAACAGTACAAGCACGACTGTGAGCAGTTTCCATACGGTTGCCGAAGGAGATACACTTTACCGGATTTCAAGATTATATGATATCACGGTTAGTGAACTTAAAAAGCTAAATAGATTAAATTCAAATATTATTCATCGTGGACAACAATTGCGGATTAAGTAGTTAGATTTTAGATGTTAGACGCATCCGTGTTTAGCTTGAGCAGACTGCTAAATTTTTAGCAGAGCAGCATCTAAAATCTAAAAGTGAGCAAAGCGAACGATCTAAAATCTAAAAGCGAAGCGATTTAAAATCTAATAAAAAAATGCATAAAAAACTCTTACTCTTCGTTATTATAAGCTTCATTACCTTACACGACCTTCAGGCACAAGGTGCCATCTTTGGTGTTAAGGGTGGGCTCACGGTTGGGATTCAACGTTGGCAAAACCAAGACCGCGACCCCTTGTTCACCTACAATGGCGATCTTTTTGTAGAATCCCTTCCGGCAGACGGGAAATTTTCTTTGTTCTTGCAACTAGGCTACCATAACCGAGGAAGTGCAACTCGATTCTTAGGAGGTACCAATGCTGGCGGCCAATCCATTCAAGCCAGAACAATTAAATATGAATTTAGAAATATAGCATTGGGTGCCGGTGCCAAACAAAGATTTGATTTTGGTGCAGTTGCCAAGGCCTATTACTCGATTGGCATGCGGTTAGAGTATACACTCGGAACAAACCTTGATGACTTCTTAATATTTAACACCTTATTCTATCCTAGTAATGACTTTGTAAGAAAAATCAACTATGGCTTCATCGCGGGAGGTGGTCTAGAGTTACCACTTTCGGAATATGTAATTGGTTTTATAGAACTAAATATTCACCCTGATTTTTCTAACCAATACTATCAGCCATACCTTGAAAATATATATGACCCAAGAACTAGGCTTTTTCAGTCCTTACCAGAAAGGGCCATCAAGAATGTTTCGTTGGAGCTGGTTGTAGGCGTGGGCTTCTTGAGAAAGATTGAGTATATTGATGATAATTTGTTTTAGGAATTAGAAAAGGCTTGCAGTAGAATGCCAAGAAAAAACGCATGATATGCCGCATAAAAAACGTAGCGTCGCAATGCATTGCAACGCTACGTTTTTCATATAAAATCAAATGACTTTACGCTTGCAATTTTGTAACCACCTTCAACGGATTATGCAGCGTCTTGTGCACCGGACATCTATCCGCAATCTCTAGCATCCGAGCTTTCTGTTTTGCATCAACATTTCCCTTAATGGAGATGTACTTATAAATGTGATCAATCTTCGTATCAGAAGCTTCGCAATCCTCGCAATCTTTTGCATAATCCTTGTTATGGCTAAGGTGGACTACCATCTCCTCTACATCCCATTTCTTCCGATTCACATACATTCGTAAAGTCATGACCGTACAAGCACCCAAGGAAGCCAGCAACAAATCATAAGGAGAAGGGCCATAGTCATTTCCCCCGACAGCAACCGGTTCATCCGCCCGAAAAGCATGCCTTCCGGCGACAATATCTGTCGTGAATTTATCTTGCCCTAGCCGGACAACTACTTGCTGATTAGATTTTAAGGGCTGTTCTGGAGACTTTATACTCAAATATCTTTTTGCCCAGTTAGCAATAACATCTCCTGCATAGATAGAATCTTCCTTGTTACTCAACAAATGATCTGCTCCATCCAGCGAAATGAAACTTTTAGGGTGCATTGCATCTTTATACAACTTTGCCGCATTCTCAATACCGACAATTTTATCTTGCGGAGCATGAAAAATAGCAATAGCCTTTCTTAATCGCTTTATGACATCCGCCATTTTATTAGAAATCAGATCATCCACAAATTGCTTTTCTATGGTAAATGGCCTTCCGCCAATATTCACCTTTGCAAATTGGTTTTTCTGAATTTCTTCCAAGCTATCTTCAAACAAATGTTGCACATGATCTGGAGAAGCAGGTGCCCCGATTGTGGCAATGGCTTCTACGGAGGGAATTTGTGCGCCAGCAAAAATAACGGCGGCTCCTCCCAAGGAGTGGCCGATGAGTAGCTTGGGTGCCTCATAGTTTTCGGACAAAGCTTCTGATGCTGCAATCAAATCTTGGACATTGGACGAGAAGTTTGTTTTGGAAAAATCCCCTTCGCTCTCCCCTAGCCCAGTAAAGTCAAACCGCATGACACCAAAGCCATTTTGGGTCAATGCTCTTGATATATTCCTGACCGCAGCAAGGTTTTTGTTACAAGTAAAACAATGCGCAAACAAGGCAAAGGCAATGGGATGTCGATCAAGTGGCAACTCCAATCTCGCGAAAAGGGTCTGCCCCGTTTTGTTTTGAAAATTCAGCTTACTGATCATGAGGTATATTTTAGGTGCGATTATATCGTTTACAAAAAACACCTCAAATGTAATAAAAAAAGCGATACAGCAAACTAAACATCGCTGTATCACTTTTGTAAAACAATTCAGGAAGAAAAAGAAGACTTCCTAAGTATATATAGAATTCAATTTGCCTTAGCCACCAATCATAAGTGTTCCATTATTCGCATTACACCCAGCAGGACAAGGCGCACAAGGCCCTCCATTGATGGTAGCTGTTTGTGCAGCCGCATCTTCTACCGAAAGGCTATAAACTGCCGTATTGTCTGCCGGAACATAGCCTGTAATCGTATAATTTCCAGAGCCATCTGGCCCAGTAAGCAATGCTGTAGCTGCTGCCGGAGTCAGCGCAGTACCGGTAGCATCAAATAATCCAGTTACGGCTGTTACCGTGTAAGGAGCAGTTCCGGGCATGACAGTGATAATTTCCTGTGCATATTCATTTTGGTTATCTGTATCTAAATCAAGGCCATTCGCACAATCACATGGATCTGCAATATTTATTGTTGGTGGCGAAGCCGTAACAATAACGGTACTGGTCTGCTGATATTGACAACCATTTACATCTTCTGTTGTGAAGGTAAAGGTATAAGTCCCTGGTGTAGTAAACGGCCCAACCGTTACGGAATTGGTCACCGTATTTCCATCGCAACCATCTGCTGGGACAATGTTTCCACATGCTGGATCTGTGTCCGTATAAGGAACGCCAGTATTGGTTTGCGCAGGTAAAGTAATGACAGCAGGATTCCCCGCATCAGCTGCCCAGAAAGTCGTACCATCCGTATTGATATCTGGATTGTCCCCCATAAGTCCCGCATAACAGCTTCCCGGGAAATTAAGGCTTGCTCCATCAATCGAACCATCATCAGATCCTGCATTATCCGTTACCCGGATCGTCCACACACCATTTAGCGGTGAACCGGCCAAGGTAGTCGCTATACTATTAGCAGTGGCATAAGTTCCGGCAGGAATATAAGCACTACCGTCACAGCCCCCCGTATAAGAGCAATCCCCATTTGCTAACGGGGCACCAATCGTGGCAACGCCAACAATACTTGTAGCAGCGGCATCATCAAAAGTGTAGGTTGCCGTACAGCCCGGCACGGCATCATCAGCCGTATTCACACAAGTGCCAAAATGGGAACCACTATTGGCTCTATCCATAATTCGTACCGTCATACCATCGGGAGCAATCAAATCTATAGTCAAATCATTAGCATAATCATGCTCCAGATCTACAGATAAAACAGGGCTGCAAGTCGCATCAACTACCGCACCGGCAGGAAACAACCCCGTATAATCCAAGGGAACATCAAAGCTCATCCCGGCACCGTCAGGAAGCGCCACAGGAGCAATCGTCACCGTCGGTGGTTCCTCTATTACTTGCTGAGACATCGCAACCCCGTCTAAAGTTGCCATATCTCCAGAATTAATATTTATTGTCGTACTAGTTCCGGTAAAATCTGGTGGATTATCACACATAGGACAAGCCGCTACAATAACAGTACTGGTTTGCTGAAACTGACAGCCATTCGCATCTTCCGTAGTAAATGTAAAGGTATAAGTTCCTTCTGTGTTAAACGGCCCAACCGTCACGGAATTGGTTATCACATTACCCTCGCAACCATCTGCCGGAGTAATGTTTCCACACAGCGGGTTGGTATCCGTATAAGGCGTAGCGGTATTGGTTTGAGCAGGTAAGGTAATGGCCTCAGGATTGCCCGCATCGGCTGCCCAGAAAGTGGTTCCATCTGTATTCACATCCGGATTGTCTGCCATGAGTGGCGCGTAACAGCTTCCCGGGAAAGTCAGGGCTGCCCCGTCAATCGAGCCATCATCAGACCCTGCATTATCGGTCACTCGGATAGTCCACACACCGTTTAGCGGTGAACCAGCCAAGGTAGTCGCTATACTATTAGCAGTGGCATAAGTTCCGGCAGGAATATAAGCACTACCGTCACAGCCCCCCGTATAAGAGCAATCCCCATTTGCTAACGGGGCACCAATCGTGGCAACGCCAACAATACTTGTAGCAGCGGCATCATCAAAAGTGTAGGTTGCCGTACAGCCCGGCACGGCATCATCAGCCGTATTCACACAAGTGCCAAAATGGGAACCACTATTGGCTCTATCCATAATTCGTACCGTCATACCATCGGGAGCAATCAAATCTATAGTCAAATCATTAGCATAATCATGCTCCAGATCCACAGATAAAACAGGGGGGCAAGTTGCATCAACCACAGCTCCAGCAGGAAATAACCCCGTATAATCCAAGGGAACATCAAAGCTCATCCCGGCACCGTCGGGAAGCGCCACAGGAGTAATCGTCACCGTCGGTGGTTCATCTATTATTAGTGTGGATGTTGCAACCCCGTCTAAAGTTGCCATACCTCCACAGCTGATATTCAGCGTAGTTGTGGTTCCCGTAAAATCTGGTGAGGTACATTGCCCTATAACATTATTCGTTAGGGATATACCAAAAAACAGAAAAAGGAAAACCTTTAGTACTGTATTTATTCTTTTCATGTTTAAAATATTAGATAATAATTAAAAGTATAGTGAAATTTCATTTTCTAAATTGCATACAATGAAAGCTATCCCTACCACGCAGGTTTGGATAAGACTCCTGATATCATTACCATAGAATGACAGGAAACGCATTACTCGGAATTGGGAATATTTATTTAAGGCCAGCACATGCCTGAGCACATGAATCAAAATTCTATTCTTAAAATTAAAAACAGCCTACTTAAAATAATCGGATGGGATACTATGGGGGCTAAATGGCCTCTTTCATAAAACTATAGAGGGACTTTACATTACCAAATGGATAAGAAATCCAAGATTTTAGATAAATTATTCGTTTGGTTAAGTGCAAATAATAAAGACAACCTTGTACTAGCAAGGTCACATCTACCCTACAAATGTAATATACATTTCTAAAATATTATAAAATATTGCAATATATATTAATTTTCATGGTAAATCAAACAATATTACCAAGAATGTTTTTCTTCATTCCAGCCATCTAGTGGTTGAATTCACAAATCTTTGACAGTATAAACTTGTCCTTTTTCGCCTGCTTTTCGTTGGCAAAATCCCTGTTTGGCTGGCAACCAGACAAGCTCATTACGCTACGGCGTAACTCCGGTTTTACCGCCCTGTCTGCTTGTTCGCAGAACAGGCAGGCTCAATCAGACAAAAAATTACTGCCTTTATACTATCACTTACTTATGAAATCAACCACTAGGGCAGTAATTTTCACGCCCGAGTCCTATAAATACAAGGATACGAAACGCAATTGTGTCATTTTGATACTAAAAAATATATCAAATTGTCATATGATCAACAAAGCACCCAAATGTAATAAAAAAGGCGATACCGCAACATAATGTCACGGTATCACCCTTACAAAACAATTCAGGAAGAAGAAGAAAACTTCCCGATAAAATTATATGTAAAAATTCAATTTGCCTTAATTATTATTCGGTGCAGCTGGAGGAGGTGGAGGTGAAGTATTCCACATACCATTATTTGCTTCACAACCAGGAGCACAACCCGCACAAGTAATTGTCCCCGTTAGGTTTGCCGGTATACAAGCAGCAGGAGCACTAGCCAAAGCCGTAATAACTGCATCAGCAGAAAAATCATAATCGAAAGTATCTCCTATCGCACCACAGGCTGGGCCAGCTTGCGTAGAACAAACATTTCCTGCCGCATCCCTTAATTCAGCAGTTGGTGTTCCACAAGTGCTACCATCATCTGTAACCGCTACAGAAAGCGGAGCAGGATAAACCACCACATCATAACGGGCTTCCACACAGCTTGTGGAAGTATATTCCCCAAAATTTCCATCACCATCCGTGTCAAATAGTCGATCCCATGCCAACATAAAGTAGGTTACTGTAATCGGAGCACAAGTAGTATTAGTAAGTGCATTACTAGGCGTTAAGTCAGCACAAACAATACCATTCCATGTTCCTCCGAGTCCGCCATCGGCTATCAAATTCGGATCGGCTAGTGGGTATGCATCAATGGCCGCGCCCGAAGCATACGGGTCATACCCAGCAGGGGCTTCTCCAGGCACTCCACCGGGTGCATATATGTACCAATCTAAATCCAAATGAGGTGTTGTTGAACTCGGAGCGTTTGCAGGCTCTACACAAGCTCCTGAACTCTCCGTAAATGTCGGCGCTTCCCCACTACAAATATCCGCTACGCTGTAGGCATAAGCCGCATCACAAGCACCTGGGCCACAGGCACAGGTAACTCCAGGAGAAATAGTCGCACTATATACTGCGGCAGCACTACAACCAGCTGGTAATCCTGCCGGATCAATGGCAAGTGCAAGCCCTATTTGATCATCACCAACAGCATTTCCACAACCGGGGTCTGCAGCCATAACAGAAGCATCTACGACAGAACCATCACAAGCACTGCCAGGCGTAACCACAAATGTAGATGGTGTATATGTATCTCCAGCACATGATCCAGGGGTATAAACCAGCTCTGCCGTTAGACCGCCATAATTTGGATAAACAGGAACATTCACCGCAGCTACTTGATAAGCATGGCAAGTGCCGTTACACTGACAAGTTGCATCAGAGGAAGACGTTTCCAATCTCGGAATAACGGTATACCATTGCAAATCACAAGTCGTATTAGCAGGCAGTGAATTATAAAAATCTTGGAAAGACTGGTTGGCCGTACTTGCAATACCTTCTCCTGCACAAGGATCATATGTAGCCAATACACCGTCTGTTGTTGCCATAGCGTGCAGGTACCAGGTAGAGGTAATATCTACAGCTCCCGCAACCACACAAGGGCCAGGATCAACAAAAGAACCATAGTCTACACTCAAGGAAATGGATGCACCATAACCACAAGAAGTTGGATCCCAACCACCAGCGGAAGTTCCGTCCCATACTGGCATACAAGGTACATCAGAAGTACAGGAAAGATCCGTATCATTGGCGAAACCAAGTTGGAAATCAGAGAAGTTTCCGGTATCTACTGCTAGGTTATCCGCAACATTTATAGTCCAAGTACCACAGACATTTCCCGTAAATCCAGCAATGTCTCCAATATGAGGGGTGAAATTGCCTGGAGCTACGTCACCCGCAACCGAATTATTCCACTGTGTTGCACCGGAGGAAGTGGGTAGAAAAACGTATGCTCCCCCGAGCACACCGCTAGTACCGGTTGGTCCGACAAGGGTAACCGTTTGGCCACTTGGAGAAGTTAACGTAATGGTCAAATCTCCCTTATAAGTATGGTCTATATCAAGGGTTACGCTAGTCAACGGATTGGTTGCTAAGTCGCAATCTGCTGCGCCGGCATTATTTACATTCACAAAAAAGTCTTCGTTGGCACCATCAGGGAGCGCTTGTGGGCAGTTGGTACAGCCGCAGCCAGCACCGCCACCTAAGATACTACAGTTCGTAGCACCACCACCACCAGTCTGGTTTAAAGTGAAGTTTGCTGCTGCAGATCCAAATTTTGAAACGAGCAACATATAAACTTCCCCTACTTGAGGAGTTGCCGTGCTACCAGATGCATTTGTTCCCAAAGAGGGTGTTTCTGGCGCTGTACCTCCGGCAAAACTACAATCTACAGGTGCGCCTAGCCCTGCACCGCAAGCAGCAGTAGCGGCAGCAACATCTGCAAATGGACCGTATAAGGCGAAATCATAATCTACAGAACCAGCTGGATCCGGGGTCAAAGCCAAATCCATATCTCCTGCCGTAGCTACTTCTATATAAAACCAGGAAGGACTTGGGCCAGAACCCAAACAGCCAAGATTAAGGCCTGTTTCAGCAGTCGAGGCATCAGTTGCTCCTCCCGTACCGTCAAAAACAGTTGCCCCATCAGCACATAAAGGAACGGCTGTTGCACAAGTCCCTTGAGCATTTACAGAGCAGGCAAAGGCGATAAATACAAAGATGCTCATGGCAAAGCATTTTGCAGAATCTTTAAAGCGTATAAAATTTTTATCCATGATATTGTTATATTTCTAAATATGTGTATTTGATTGATTAACTACAAGTATTACACTTGGTATTAAAAGTTCATCGGGATGCTTTGATCCCACCATTATAATTTTTTATTGTTTATTGGTTTTCCAAATAAGCCTTGTAAGCTTCTATTAATTTTCATTTCAGTCAGCGCTTTGATTTCAGCAGCAGAGAGCGTAGGCTTTGGTTTGCGAAGGGCAAGCCTTTCTTTTTCTTTTTGTTTGGCAATTTTAGCTTGCTTCTTGGCAAGGACAACACTTGGGTCAGGTTGCACTGTCCTGTTAGCATTCTTATTGGCCACTTTAAAAGTAGACTCTAAAATTTCGCTTTCTACTACAACAGGATCGCTGACCTTTTCAATAGATTCGATAGTTCTCACCTGAGGAGCGTTCTCGCGTTTTTCCACCTTATTGGGATGCATTTTCTGCGCATGGATATTTCCAAATCCGAGCACAAAGGCAACAAGGGTTAAACATATTAATTTCATCATTTTTTGAATCTTCATTAGAAAAATAATTTTGATTGAGTTATATAAAAAATAATTTAGCTTTTCAGTGTTATTCCACTCCTGCAATGTTTCCCGAAAAATCATAGCAATCCCCTTTGGATTTTGTGCATTTCATCACACTATCCATGAACATTCGTAAAAACATTGAATCATCAGATACTAAAACACTCGTATCGTTATGAAAACATTCACAACAATACATACCACAATCATCTAATTGAAAGCCACACGCTCAATTAGCAATCGTTTTCTTTCTTGCAATGCTACCCATCACTTTATAGAAAGATCATTTGGATTTTGTGCACTTCACACACTATCCATGAACATTTGTAAAAACATTAAATCATCAGATGCTAAAACACTAGTATTGTTATGATAACAATCACAACAGCACATACCCATTCCGCCTAATTGGAAGACATTTTCCAATTAACAATCATTTTGGGCAATAAATACTCACCTAAAAAATAAGTCGTTTATTTTTTAACACATACAGTAATTTTCATAGGGAGATAATCCCCACTTCATTAGTAATAAATAGTTCGGATTGGGATGCTTTAAGGTTGGGACAGAACTAGATAAGTAATTTCAATTCTATTTTTGAAATTAAAAAATAACATACTATAGTTTTTTCGGATTGGGATATGGTCGTGGTTAAATGGTCCGTTACGAGAATGATTAAACTATGGGGGTCAAGG
>JAHDGC010000055.1 GCA_020627865.1 Saprospiraceae bacterium
GATGGAGAAAGAACAATTCAACTTAGAAATAACGATGATGAAATTTTAGAAGAAGTGGTAGTTTTTGTCCCAGATGGAGAGAGTAGGGTATACTTGAATCTTCATGTGCCGACAGGGATAAATCATGTTTTAAGAACGGCTACAGATCCATCTATGCATCGGCTTAATGATGGCGTTAATTATCCCTATCCGATTGGTGATGTTGGGGAAATTCAAACTTCTCGTTATGGGAATGAGTATTATTACTACTTTTATGATTGGGAAGTAGATGAGGCTGAACTTACTTGTTTGGGAGAGGTTACGGAGGTAATGGTTATTGTGAGTAGTACAAAAGGATTGGAAGAGAATACCGTGAATATATTTCCGAATCCGGGGCATGGTCTTTATACCTTACATACGGATTTTACATCGGATGTTTTCTTACGGGTTTTGTCTTTGGATGGTAAAAAAGTAGTTTATGAAAAAATGATTCCTGCCCATGCGATTTCGTCTTATGATTTGAATGTACAACATTTGCCGGATGGTATGTATTTGCTGCAAGTTGAAGGAGCGGAAGGTGTTGGTGTGGCGAAGTTGGTGAAGCTGTAATAAGTTTATTATCCTGATTAAAAAATGACCTTCGTTATATACTGTAACGAAGGTCATTTTACTATTATGAGTTATAACATAGAATGAGAAGGAAGAACAAGTATACTAATTGTTATGTATCATTACCGTCCAATGTTTTTAAACATTAATATTCCGATACATTTTCTTGTAATATACCGAAATATAGGCGTGAATATTCATCATCTAAGAGCATTCGGTTGTTTTCATCTTATCATAAATATATTCAGCAACTCAATATGATTATCTTGATTTTTTTTTTAAGTTTAAAACATCAACCATTATTTCTCGTATCCTATTGTAATGAATGGACATGGCAATAGTTGTGGGGTATTGTTATTGTATTTTTAATTTGTGAAATGAACCACTAGTATAACCCGTTCACTACAATAAAAGAAATGAGCCTCAATTATTTATTCTTAATTCGACTAATTTTTATGTTGTCATTTTGGCAGACGGTGGTAATAGCGCAGGGTAAATATACTACGCAAACACTCAACTTGATGCTCCCTGATTGCGACACGGTCAAAACGCTAAATATTCAATTTAAAGAAGCTTTGTTGGATGAAAATCGCTTTCAATACTTGGAATCAAAAGATACTTTAAACTTTATTTACTGTTATGCTGAAAAAACTAATCATGCAGAATTAAAAGCAAACACTTTAGCCAAGTTAGCTGCTTATACAATCAATAATGAAAATGATGACGACGTATTTGAACGGTTCATCAGTATTGTAAATATGTCTATTGAAATTAGTGAAAAGAATAATTTCATAATCCCCTTGGCGCATGCTTATGATTTATTATGTTCCAATTTTACGACAAACCGACTATATGATTTAGCTACTCTATATGCTAATAGGTTTATAGGGATGGCGAAAGAAGCCGGAGATTCCGTTTTAATTGCTGAGGCACATATGCATTTAGGTCGGATCCTTAGAGAAGAAAAGAATTATTCAGAAAGTGATTCCATTCTTAATTTATCTTTAACTTACTTAACAGGTAGTGGGAGTTCCAATAGAATTGGAGCCTGGACTTTTTTGCATTTAGCTAACCTGAAAAGGCGTGAGGAAAAATTTATGGAAGCAATAGCATTCGCCAAAAGAGGAATTTCTTTGGCACAAAAAAGTTGTGGCAATAGTAATTTTCAAATAGCAGCCCTGTCAACAGAAATCATATTGAGTAATGTTGAATTGGGTATTTTTGAAAATGAAGAAGGATTGAAAAAACTTAAATACAGTACCCAATCGAAATGGATTAAAGGACACTATAACTATACGCTGGGAATTATGCATGAAAAAAATGGTCAAAAGAGTAAGGCTATTAATAATTACTTAGATGCCCTTAGGCTGTGCTATGATGCTGGTGTGTATCAATCAGTTTTAGACATTTCAAGAAGGCTTTTGCCTATGCTTAGTAAGCATGAAATAAGTCCTCGTGTTTTAGAGATTTATCAAATATCACAAAATGCAACACAAAAACTCATACAACAAAATGGTTCCAATAATTTACTCAAGGCTGCTTTTTTTAAATTAGAGCATGAACAATATGAAAGGAATTTACTACAACAAGAATTAGTCAACTCCCGAAAAATAAGTCTTTTTTCGATATGCTTAATTCTGCTATTTTTAGTGATTATGACATTAATAATTCAGCAGAATGAAAAGGCTAGAAAACTGAATGCCAGTATAAATAAATTGAATGTTGATTTAATAGAAAAAAATGAGAAGTTAGAAGAAAGCCAGAATAATCTTCAGGAAATGAACAAGAAGCTAAACCTTATTCTTGAGCAACGAGAAAAGGTGATTCAAAGGTTGCAAAAATTTGCTTCTATTCTTGCCCATGACTTTAAGGAACCTGTTAGGACTATAGTTTCATTTGGTAAATTACTTAACAAGACTATTACGGATAAAATAAGCGACTCTGAAAACGAGTTCTTCGGTTTTATGATTTCCAGTACGGAAAGATTAAACCTTATGGTAGATCGGCTCTATAAATATAGTAACAATACCTTGGCATTGATGAACCAATTTCAGGTCATTGATTTAAACATTATTCTTCAGGATGTAAGGAACGATTTATTACTTAAAATTAATGAAAAAAATGGAAAGCTGATCATTGAACCCTGTTCTCATCGAATAAGCGGAGATAAAATTTTGATCTATCAACTGTTTCAAAATTTGATTTCAAATGCATTAAAGTATTCGAAGGACGAGGAGCCTCCGGTAATAACAGTTACAAGTAGAGTTGAGGATACTTATTTAATAGTGTCTATAGCAGACAATGGGATTGGAATAAAGGAAACTCCCGAGCTAGATATTTTTGCACTATTTTCCAGAACCCATGAAGTATCGGAAAAAGATGGTCACGGCTTAGGGTTAGCAACTTGTAAAGAGGTTGTAGAAATTCATGGCGGAAAAATTGACTATAGCTCTGAATTTGGAATAGGTACGACTTTTAACATATGGTTCAAAGATTTTCAAATTAAATCCGCTTAGTTCTTTGGTTCTATTAAAATACCTCGCCTGCCAAAATATAGACAAGTGAGGTATTCTGTTTTATCACAAATCAGGGGATAACTTCAAGCTATCCCCCTGATTTATCTCAAGCTATCTTATTCTACTTCCCCGCAGCAGCCCCCGGAGGTGCCTCCAACAACCGGAAATACTCATCCAATTTTGGTGTTAGGATAATTTCAGTTCTTCTGTTGCTGGCGCGACTTAAAGAAGTCTGGTTATCTATTTTAGGAACATACTCTGATCTTCCTGCGGCAGTAATCCGTTCTGGTGCAACATTGTATTTTTTCTGCAAGACCCGCACAACGGAGGTCGCTCTTTTTACACTCAAATCCCAATTATCCGAAACGCAAGAATTGGAAATCGGTACATTATCGGTGTGGCCTTCTACCATGATGTCAAGGTTGTCATGATCGTTTACAACAGAGGCTACTTTTCCCAATACGGTTTCTGCGCGGCTGGTAATGTTGTGGCTACCCGAGCGGAAAAGGAGCTTATCCGAAATGGAAACATACACGACACCGCCCCGGACATCAATCTGAATATCCTCATCATTGACATCTGCAAGCGACCTCTTTAGGTTCATCACCAAAACTAAATTGGTTGAATCTTTGGCTTGAATTTTTGACGTCAG
This sequence comes from Saprospiraceae bacterium, assembly GCA_020627865.1. Taxonomy (GTDB): domain Bacteria; phylum Bacteroidota; class Bacteroidia; order Chitinophagales; family Saprospiraceae; genus JAHDGC01. The sequence goes on from JAHDGC010000055.1 coordinate 3,757, forward strand.
GCTTTGGATATATTTCCCTTGCTGATTAATGGATTCCAATGATTTTTGAATGCTTTCTGCTCCCGTTCTGCTTACCACAGAAAGATCAGACATTCGATCTAATAAATTTTTATTGGTTCCTTTCAAGTCCTTAATCTGTGCCCTTAAATCTGCAATTTGATTATCTTTTTCTGCAAGGATATTGTCTTTAGAGCTGATATTAGAATCTTTTAGATTTGCTTTTTGTTTCCAATCGTTTGCATTTTGATTGGCTTTAGCTAAGTTGTTGTTACAGTCTTTAAGGCGGTCAAGCGCTTCTTGTAAAGACAATTCTGTTTTTTGTTGTTTATCCGTCAGGCTTAGAAATTTTTTCTTACCGACACAAGAAGATAGCGTGGCGGCAATTAAAAGAAGACATAAGAATTTTGTTTGATTTTTCATGATTATGATTTACTTTAATGTTTAACATGTGTGTTGTAGGAGGATTATGCAAAAGCCACTCATGAGGTCTATTTTCATAACGCTCCTTGTTATTAATGTGTATTTATTCTTTTTAAAAACATATACTAAAAATTATTCCTGCTCAAATGTAAGGATTTATTACATTTTTTCCATAAAAAAGTAGAACTTGAATCCTGAGAATACTATTTTAACGGAAAGAACATAATTTTTAATATGGCAAAACGAATATCAATTTTAAGTCTACCTTTTTTATTGTTTTCTTCCTGCGGAGGTATTGAAACCATCCTATTCGATCCTCATTTAACGCCGAAGGATTTTTGTGAGATACAACCTTGTGTAGAGATAGGCGGCCAAACTTTAATCCAGCCGACTTCCTCCATCTTGGTTTTTGTGCTTGCTTTTGCCTATATACTTGCTTCTTTTAAATTTTTCAAGATGAAGCAGTACCAACCGGCTGGGCAGTATTGGGGATGGATGCTTTTGATCGGAGGGATTGGAGCCATACTAGCGGGGATCAGCTACCAAAGTTTTGGCTATATGATAAAATGTGCGGGACGGCAACAGTGTGTTTGGACAAGCTATTGGGAACTGATTTACAACATCACAACTGTTGCTGGGATTGGTTTCTTATTGATGGCCATAGCACATTCCTGTTATACTCGGAATGGGCAAAAAATATCCCTGTTTTGTGCTATTGTTAATTTTGTGGTTTACCTCGGTGTCCTTTGGTATGGTTTGCAAACTGCGAATCGATTTTTTCTTTCCTTTGAAATGATGCTGCTATTCGTCTTGCCCATTTATATTGTAGTTATATTGTTAACGATTGTGCAATATTTGAAGCAAAAAACAGCATTCCTCAAAAAGTTGCTGATTGCATGGGTGATTTTATTGCTAACCCTAGGATCTTATTACGGGTACTTACTTTCTGGGGCAACGGCCAACTTATGGCAACAAGGCATCTGGTTCTCGGAGAATGATGTGTTGCATATCGGGATGTTCATCTGGGTGATTTATATTTGGAATGCATTAGGAGATAATGAGGAAATTTAAATTTATCTTTTCTCTATTTTCTTCCAAGCAACTTTTTCAATCCAACTGACAAGATATTTTTCAAATGCAATTAATGCCTTTGGTGCATTATGATTATTTTTGATTTTCTTTTCGGCTTCCTCAAATTTTAGCGAAGTGTAGGTGCTGGGTAAATCAGGAATTCTAGCTCCATTCGTAGGATAATCATCTTCAAGATTCATATACCCAGATTTTTTCGCCTCAGTCTTGATGGCTTCCAACATACCTTCCGGGGCTGTTGCTTCGTAAAGTCCTTCCATTTCCACAAAACGCTTACCATCATATTCTAATCTGCCATCCGAGAAAACCCGAAATTCAAATACGGGACATTTTCCAAAACAGGATGTTTTGCGGATGCTGGCCAAAACCCAAGGTAATATTTCTTCTGGTTCAACGACTGGCTCTTCTTTTGATGCTTCAACTTCTGGGGTAATGATTGCTGGTGTTGTTTCTACAACTGTTTCTGCTTGTGGTGGTGTTTTTTCCGTAACACCTTTTGGTGTTTGCAAGGTTTTCGTTTTCTTCCCACAAGCAAAAAACAAGCATAACAAGATAATTGTAGTAGCCAAAAGAATGAATTGATATTTCATGGAACTTAACTTTTTAATGCATAACGATACCTTTAAAGTAAAAGAAAATTATGGGAGAGCAACCCCATCGGGGATGAAAGGGCAGCGCGGAGGCAGAATTTTCTTTTGTATCTTGTATGCTAAACGGCTAATTAAACAATAAAATTACAAATAAGTGTGTTTAAATCTAAAATCTAGGGTACAGCTTCAAGCTTACCCTAGATTTAACAAAAAATCATTTTTAGCGCTTATTTTTTTTCCGTCCTTTAGTCTCTCGTTCCGCCTGAATTTTTTGCTGTTCCTTCATGGCTTTTTCCAGGCGCTCTTGGAAACCACCTTTCTTCTTCGGTTTCTTTTTATAATCAGATAACTCCTGTTCTACTTTATCCTTATTGATAATATAATTTTTCGTGACAAGCGTTTGTGCAATATTGATCACATTGCTGAACAACAAATAGCAGGTCAACCCAGAAGCAAAGTTGTTGAAGAAAAATAAAAACATCACAGGCATGAAATATTGCATGTACATCATTGCCGGATTGGCGGACATATCCATGTGACGAGAATTGTAAAAAGTATAGATCAATGTTGAGATGGCCCAGAGCAAGGTAAATAAACTTACGTGTGCACCATAAAATGGAATCTCGAAAGGCAAGTTGGCAAATACATCGAATGAAGATAAATCACTGGCCCAAAGGAAGCTGGCTTGCCGGAACTCTATGGATGCAGGGAAGAAACGATATAGGGCAAACCAAATCGGCATTTGCAAAAGCATCGGCATACAGCCACCTAGCGGATTTACACCATATTCCCGATACATTTTCATGGTTTCCATTTGCTTGGCTTGTGCATCATCGCCAAATTTTTCCCCCATTTTTTCTATCCGAGGTTTTAAGGCCTGCATCTTAGATTGAGAGTATAGCATTTTGTACGTTAATGGAAATAAGACCATTTTAACCAATAAAGTTAGTACAAATATAACAATACCTGCACTTCCAATGAAGGAAGATAGAAAATCGAAAAGAGGTCGGATAATCCAGCGATTTACCGTTCCAAAAATGCCCGATCCAAAAGGGATGATATAGGCTAAATCATTATCATAAGCACTTAGGTTTTCATATTTATTCGGCCCGATGTACCAGTTCATGGCAAAGGTTTCATTGCCCTGATGTTTCAGCGGGATCATGAGGTCTGTCTCCAGTTTTTTCATATCCTTATTGTCATCCTCCATCATCTGTGTTTTCAAATTGGCTGATGTAAAGGCAACACCTTCACTCATCAAGGTGCTGTTAAAAAACTGGTGAGAATGAGAAATCCATGCTATGCGCTGTCCATCCACATCTTCTTGGTCATCTCCAGTACAGGAGCAATAATCATAATCGTCATCAACAGGCTTGTAGTACGCGGTAGAATAATTTTTTTCATATGAGGTATTGCGCTCGATCCGGTCGAGATAATTTACCCAGTTTAGTTTTATGGATTCTGCATCCCGGCGCAAAACATTATCCAAGCCTACCATCTGAATTTCGTAATCAATATGATAATTATCTCCGATGGTATATTTTTGTTCAAAATATTGTCCCGGACCGGCCTTTGCCCTGAATACTATGCTGTTGCCTTGTTTTTGTGCATCAAAATATAAGTCGCTTGTTTTGACCGCACCCGTAGAAATATTCCCGACCGGTAGAAAGTAGTCAAACCGATTTTTCAGGTCTTCCATGAGATGCAGTGCTTCTTTGGATTCTTCTCCCGCTTCGTCTGCTACTAGTTTTTGATATTTTTTTAATAAAACATCTTTAATATATCCCCCCTTATTAGAAAAGGTAATTTTAAAAACATCATTTTCCAGAATATGCTCAGACTCGGTACCGCTGGCGCTTGTCGCAAAAGGACCAAAACTCCCAGATAGTTGGAGTGCCTTTAAGGAATCAGGAATGGTTGCTGCTTGGGTTGGTTTTACCGTTTCGTCCGGCCTTACCCCAATATTGGTAAGGCTATCCTGAAGGCGTTGTGCTACATTGATGGAATCTCTGATGCGGTTTTGCTCTGCAATTTGTTCTTCCGTCGGGGAAGTGACCATTGTCCAGGCAATCAACAATAAAAATATCAATAAAAGCCCCGTGATACTATTCTTATCCATTTAATTTCTATATTTTACCTGTGGTATTGGTGGTTTGTAGGGACAAGGCATGCCTTGTCCCTACAAACCACCATCAATAAAAAATAATCTACCAACAGGATTATTTCTCATAATAATAAACCAGATTCCGAAAAATCTCCGCAAAGGTACAATATTGTTTTTTCAAAAATAACCGCAAATGGAACTTTATTCAGATAATATAGACGAACAGCTCGAAGCAGCCTATAGAGCTGCGATTTATGAACTTTCTCAATTTGAATTGGGTTTCAAAATAGGGGAGTATAATCCACTTTTAGCTGAGTTTTTAATTGATAATAATGTAAGCTGCTGGGCGTTTATTTCTCCGGAAAACCCCAGTTCTCGACAACTTTCCGTAGAGGAAAACGGGAAAAGACATGAGAAAATGCTAGAAATGCTCACTGGTGGTGGCTGGCGGTACTGTGAAGGAGTGGGTAAGGATGCAAAAGGCGAGTGGCCTCCGGAGAAAAGCTACCTGATTTTAAATATTGGAGAAACAGAGGCGATAAAGCTGGCAAAGATATTTGGGCAAAAGGCAATTGTCACGGGAGATTTGAAGGCCACGCCAAAACTTGTAATGTGTATGTAGTGAAATTGGTATAAGATGTCTTGTATTTTACCTAAAATGGCTTCATTTTTCAAAAAACAACAATAAAATTTAAATATAAGAATGCTATTTAATATCTTTGTTCGGCTTTTAAAGTAATTCAGAATTAAACAAGCGATTCTCAAATAGTTATACATTATACAGGTAGGTTCCAGAAGGGCAAACATTACTTAGATTAGTATCCTAACTTAAAGTTGTGAAATGGATACAACTGGTAATTGATGGAATAAACATAGAGAAAACCAACCGTTACGCACTCCAAAGAAATCAGTTTTGCTATTTATAGATTGTCTTGCATTAGCAAGGTATGGGAAAGAGCGGTATTTTCATAAGAAAATAGATAGTTGCCCTTGCAAAGTTGTGGAGTTGCTCTAGACGAAATAATACCATTAAAAACATAAATAATATTTCATAAATAATTAAAACCATATCAAAATGAACAAGCTTTTACTGCCAGTTTTGGCCTTATTGATTTTCATTGTCGGTTGCGGCAAGGAAGAAATGATTGTCGAATCCGGTGATCCGATCACTAGAGACGCGATGAACAAACAAGTATTTGAAACCTTGAATAATGAAGGGGAATTCCGTTGGAGTTCCGTTAGCGATCATTTCGTTTGGAGTGCCCTTGTCCGCAGTGATAATATCCTTTCTATTGGATATAAACCTGAAAATGTTAGTGATGTGCACAGTATCATTCACCAGATTGACATCAACGACGCGCAATGGACTGCTGCTAGAAACAAAGTGATTAACACGATCAAGGATATTTTGAAAGACGATCCGAATTTTGATGCAGAGAAACACATTTATGTGAAAGATGTTTTACCTGTTGTTATTGTTTATACTAACAGTTTCGAGGTGGTGCAAACCCTTCGTGCGATGAAAGAAAACGTTCGGTATGCGGAGCCAATGGGTTACTCTATTGAGCCAGATGTAGTACCACAAGAAGATCTTTCTAACAGAAGTGATTCTGGTTGCGGTGCGCCGGGTGTAGCCTCTGGAGCTGTTTTAGGTTCTGACTATACTAATGATCCTGCGTATAATAATAAAATTTCTTGGACGTATTCTAGAATGAATGTTGAGGATGCATGGTATAATCAAAATCTTAATGGAGACAATGTTACCGTTGCTGTATTTGATACCGGAACTTCTGACGACCAGTACAAGTTAAGGGCTGGATTTGCGAAAGGAGACTCTCGCCAAAGATACATTTCTCCAAGAAGTACACACTGGACAACTACCGGTATGTGGTGGTGGGAAGAAACTACACTAGATAGCCCACATGACCAGTGTGGACACGGAACCTCTATGTCTGGTACTGTTTGTGGTGCAAGATCAAGCGGGACTTCTACCATGGGTGTGGCTTGGAAATCGAATCTTTTGTCTTACCGGGTTACAGAAGATGTAATTATTGGAGATTCTTCTGAGAAAGATGGTGTTTCTGATGCTTTTGTAGAAGTTGCTCAGGAAGGAGATGCTAAGATTGTTAGCATGTCTTTGGGAGATGTTTTCTCTAGTGGACAAGTTGAGGATGCTGTTGTTTATGCATATAACAATGGTGTTTTGATCTTTGCTGCTGCCGGAACTTCTTTGACATGGACAAGCTGGTATGGTGTGATTTTCCCTGCTAGCCTTAGCCAAACTGTTGCCGTTACTGGTGTTACGGATGAGGCAAACTACTCAAGATGTGACAACTGTCACGATGGTAGTGGTGTAGATTTCGTTGTTAAAATGGAAAAATCAAACGGTAACCGTGCTTTGACTTACAGAATGAGTGGCAATGAAGCTTCATGGGTTGGTGGTTCTTCTACGGCTACAGCTCATACTGCTGGTGCAGCAGCATTGATTTCTCAAAAGTATGGTACAACGAACCGCACGACTATCTTGAATGTATTGAAGAATGCTTCTCAGAACTATCCATATAGAAGTGGTAGTTTTGGTTGGGGAACTTATGATATGTCTCAATTCTAAGGTTTGCTAAATAATTTTTAGAAAGCGACTGGTTGGTTTTAGGCTAATCAGTCGCTTTTTTTATAGCTCATCTAAAAGACTAAGCAAAGCATAAACGATTTTGGTGTCCTCTCTGGTGGCATCTTCAGAGCTGATAATCCCGATCATTTTATTTTTCTTGTTGGCATTAAAGCGAGAGCTGAGCAAAGTAATTTGCATTTGTAGATCATTATCTAATCCAGGGAAGTTGCTCAACATCTTCAAGGCTTGCGCTACTTTATTTTGCCCAAGCATTTCCTTGATGGCATTTTTATCGGGTAGGGCGTTGGCTTGCTGGCTTGTGGATGTAGCGTTTGGTGTTTGTTTTTCTTGCTGGGTTGTTTTTTGTTTTTTTTGTAGATTCTCAAAAAGAACTCTTAGACTTTGAGCGACTTGATTCCATGCCGAGTCCTCATTTTCAAAGTCAGAAATAGGCTTTGCATTACGAGGGAGTGCCTGAAATTTTTTCAGTGGCGAGTAGGATAAATCTATATGGCGGATAATAATAGGGACAATTTTGACGATTCCCTTTTGATATCTTTCCATCGCACTTTTTATTTCTACTCTGTCAATATAATCAGAGGCCACGAAATCGGGAGAAACTAAAAAAAGCAAAACATGAGCATCTTGGAGTGCCTGTCTAATCGTAACATCCCATTCTTGTCCGGGTTCAATATTAAAATCATCCCATGTTTCGACAAGCTGATTTTTGACATAGGGCTTTAGCCATTTTTGCAGTTCATTTTTATAAACTTCATCCTTACGAGCGTATGAAATAAAAACTTTTATCGGATTAGCCATATTATTTTTTACTTTTAATTCTTCAAATAATTTTATCGAACTCTTCTGCTGCCTTCGGGTTTTGTCTGGCAATGGCGGCCATTCTGCTTTGGTGCATCTGTTGCATTTGGACAATAACATGGTCTAGAAAATCTTGATCTAGCAATGTCTCGACATCTTCCAAACTGTCTACCCCTTCGCCACTCCGGAATTTGTATGTTTGTTCATAAAGCCCCGATTCTAGTTTTACGGAGAGTCGGTTATCCATCTTGAAAACGGTTATTTTAAGATGTGGGTTTTTGATGTTGCCTATGATGCGCATGATTGTCTTTTGTTTATGAATGCTCTTTTATAATACTTTTGCTAACCAAAGCATAGAGTTTTTTATATTCCGGAAATTTCTCCAAATATTCCAAATGTCTTGCTATAGTAGCTTGATCTCCCCTTATCGCCGGGCCGGTTTGCATATCCTCGGGTTTATCTTTTTCTATCTTTCGGGCTGTCTCCTGAATGAGGGGTTTGAGCAGCTCAAAGGTAATGTTTTCTTTAGTCAAAATGGTATCGGCAATGGTATAAAATTGATTGGTAAAGTTATTGACAAAAACGGCGGCAACATGAAGGATTGCCCTTTCTTTATCGGATACCCGCTGTACTTTTGGACCAAGTATTTTACCGAGTTGTTCTAACTTTTTACGCAAAGCTACACGAGGGGCATCAATACAAATAGGAATCTCATTAAAATTTGCCTTACGGTTAATGCTGAACGTTTGCAAAGGATAAAAAACACCGTAATTTTTGAAATGTTTTTTGATCACAGTAGATGGGGTCGCGCCAGAAGTGTGCACGACTAAAGCTTTTTCGTGTATGTATTGTGATAATTTTTGGGCAAGCTCGCCTATAGCACCATCATGAATGGCAAGGATATAAATACTAGCATCCGGTATGATGGATTCCAGTTGGTTACAATATGCCGTACCGATTGCTTTGCCGAGTTTGCGTGCTTTGGTTATTTTTCTACTAAAAACCTGAAGCGGAACCAATCCCTGTGCTTTGAATCGGAGGGCAAGATGCGTTCCTACATTGCCAGCACCGATAAGTACGATTTTTTCTATAGTTGCATCAGGCATTTTAGGCGGTTTGTTCTTTCCTGCGACGGAACATGCTCAAGGCCAAGCCGAACAACATCATACAGGAACCCAACCAGAAGAAGTTGATCCCTGGAAAGATGATGGCTTCCAAGACAATATATTCTGTAGGAGAAACTTTCTGAGCAAGCTCCACACTATAGACAGATGCTTGCTCATCTTGTGCAACAGCTATATTAATACTTTTGGTGTAAGGGTCAATAGAGTTAAACCGGAAATGCAAGCCCAGTTTTTCTATTTCATCTTTTAAATTAAAGGGAGAATTACCCCGAAGCAAGTAAACTGGTTTCGCCTGGAAAGATTGTTGCCCTTTGGTCACTTGTAGTAAGGCACCAACAGCGATGTCTCCCTCGACAGCTTTGTAATCAGGGTGTTGAGGAGCCTTGTCAAAACCAAGAAATTTAATCACCAAATCATCGATTTTGATCTGATCGCCTTCTTTGAAATTATAACTTTGATAACCCAACTTTTCTTCCGGCTTGATGACCTGATCGAATAAAATATCTGGGATTTTAAACTTCCAATAAATATCCCTTACTTTAGCCGGAAAACCATACAACATGTTGCCTCGTAAAACAATGATGGGTTTGGCATCGTGGATTTTTTCTGACTTTAAATCTTTCACTTTCATGTTTAGCCCAAGAGAAATATCTCCTTCCTGTGGAATGTAGTCCTTGTTCTTGGCATTTTTTTCTACGGATTCCAGGAGCACTTCAAAATGCTTCACTCTAAAGGTATCCGCGTCTACAATAGGCAGCGTGTCTGAAACTGACATCCATTCGCCAATGGTCAAATCTAGCCTTTGATAATCTAGGCTATCTTCCATTTCTTTGGCCAATTCTGGATCCAGCTCAGATGGCGGCAATGCAGCAACATGGGAAAAAATATCCTTGTGCAGATAGTGTTTAGTAGAAGGATTACTGGCCGCAATTTTGGTAAAAGATTTATCATAGAGCACATTGGGGAAAACACTAAATTGCTCCACAATAGCACCCTTTTCATCTTTCTTGGTGTACTCCACTTCAAACTCCCGATTTACACCCCATATCGAATCTTTCTTGTAAACGACCTCATAACCACTCATATACATCGGGTTTTCCTTGAACAGAATCACATTTTTGGCCAACATTTCTTTGGCCATCATGCCCTCAAACGCAAAGGGATTACTGGAAATAAAATGCTTGTTCAATCCCGAAGCCAGAATACCAATAATCATAATTCCAAAACCCATATGGGACAAGGTTGATCCTGCCACTTTGAGGTTTCCTTTTATGAAAGTAATGAGATAAATTAAGTTGGTTAGAATAGCAAAAACGCCTGTAAAAAGCAATAGTGTATATTGCCATGCATTGGCGTCAATCCATTGTTTTAAGAAAAAAGTTACCACAAGGCTAGCGACAAAGCTGATCCCCATATTTTTATAAAAACTTGGAGCCGTTTTTGACCAGTTGGGTTCACGATATCGCATGAATTGAGCAACACCAGAAAGTACCGCGACAAAAACCCCTATCCACAATTGGTACTTATTATAATGAGCAATAGGATCGAGAGGAGAAGTAATGTTGAGGTCTGTTCCGAAGAATCCGGCTACTTTTTTATAAATAGGAATAGAAGTCGTGAAACTAATTAACACGGCAGAAAAAAGGAGCACCAAACTTCCGATAAACATCCAGAACTCTCTGGAGGCAATACCTTCTTCTTGCTCAGGAGCGGGTATGGCTTTATGATTTTTAAAATAAAAATACAATCCGGCCAGTACTGCCCCTAGATTGAACAATACCAACTGCCATTCGAGGCCCATTTCTGTGAAGGCATGCACGGAAGTATCTCCAAGCCAACCACTTCGGGTCAATAAAGTAGAGTAAACAATCATGACGAAGGCCAGCATGTAGAAAACATAGGTCATCTTGATAGAATAGCCAGTAGCGCGAGCAATGATGTTGGTATGGATACCGGCGACCACGATAATCCAAGGCACAAGCGATGTGTTTTCTACTGGATCCCAAGCCCAATACCCACCAAAGGACAAGGCTTCATAAGCCCAAGCTCCCCCCATGAGGATACCTGTACCCATAATGGCCCCTGCGAACAAGGCCCAAGGAAAGATCACTGCAATGCCTTCTTTGAACCGTTGTGTCCAAAGTGCGGCAATAGCATAGCAAAAGGGGATCGTTAGGGCCGCAAATCCTAGAAAAAGGGTTGGCGGGTGGATCGTCATCCAATAATTTTGCAGTAAGGGATTCAGGCCAGTTCCTTTGATGAGCTGGACATAATCCGCATTGGCAAAGATCGGGGCATCCATAACATCCCGCAATAAAAGGGTAGGGTTGATGCCTATTTTCTTACCAAAAACATAAACCCCCAAAATCATGGAGCCAATACCTGCTTGGATGAAAGCCAAAACCGATAGCACCGGAGCTTCCCAAGAGCGCCCCTTGACCATGAGGATAAAACCCAACACGACATGCCAGAACATCCAGAGCAAAAAACTCCCTTCTTGACCTTCCCAAAAGGCAGAAAGCATGTATTTCTTGGGTAAATCGTCCGAAACATGCTGCTGTACATATTGGTACTCATAGTATTGATTGCCCATGATATAGAATAAGATGGCAATAATACCAAATACGCAAAACCCATGAATGAGGAACCCTATTTTGCCCAGCCTGTTCCAACTGTTATGCTGTTCATCTGTTCGATGTTTGGTTGCGAAAGCATAAGCAACTCCTGAAAACAGGCTGGCTACAAAGCCCAGAATGATAAAGAAATGCCCGATTTTACCCGGCCAAAGATGCTCTCCGATATATTGGATTTCTGACATGTAATTATTGATATAAATTTTCTGCAAAATAACGCGCTATTTCCCAGAAATACAAATAAGTTATTCAACAATAGTGGTAGTTGTCGGCTGACAGGGGAAAGATGACCTGAAAATTACACAAATGTACTGCAAGCGGAGTGAAAAGTGATTAGTTCTCGCTTTCTTGGCTGCTGATCTCTAGATCCAAGCTTATGTAGCTAGGAATTAGACGTTTGACATAGAAAAAAGATACCCATGAATAATATCGGTTGAGGGATTATTCATGGGCGATTACTTAAACCACAAACTTAAATGTTGGTTAAATAAAAGTTACAGAGATGAAGAAAAATTGTATTTATCTATTGGGATAGAGTGTGTAAGTATTCAGTATGTGAATTGTTTTCTTTGGATAGCCTATAAAAGACTAATGTTTATACTTACAGAAAGCTGTATAAAGCACTCTTACCCAAATTAATTGGCAGTTTTGTTAAAACAAAGATTGAAACCGGAACCATCAAAGTGTCGGAAACAAATTGAAAGGGATTCTTCTTTTTAGTTTCGCTTAATTTAAAATATTGTACTGCTCTTTTATATGAAATAAAAATTTATATAAATACTATTACAATTCGTTTGCTCGGTCGTATTGTAATAGTATGTTATGGCAAAATTATGTTATAGTTGAAGTTTTTCAAATTAAATAGTATTTTTGCTTAAATTATAATGGTATACTGTTTATTTAATAAATTATAAATAATTGATTAAGAGGTAATTAATAGTTTTTTGTAAACGGAATTACAATGAAAAAAAGAATATTGATTGAGTTATTGTCTTCTTTTTCAAAAATAGAGTTTTCTAAATTTAAGCGTTTTATTACTGCCGATTATTTTAATACAGATGAGCGGGTATTTAAGTTATTAGAGTTTATCCATAGAAAAATTTTACTTCCCAAGCAGTTCGATGAATTCCCTGAGCAAGAAGTGTATCAATATGTATTTGGAAAATATAACAGGGTCGGGGGGGGCTTAGATGCTAATCAAAAAGCATTGCTCATTGCCAAAATGTCCTTACTGATGAACTTGGC
>JAHDGC010000932.1 GCA_020627865.1 Saprospiraceae bacterium
ACCCATTTAGAACTTCCTCAAAACTAAAAGTAATGTCAAATTTGCTAACAACAGATTTACTTTTTATTGAAGTCATTTCGAGTCCTTCTAAACGGAAGTCTGCTGCCTCTGTATTTTGGACCATTATCATAACATCAAAAACAGCAGAACGGCTTGTATCTCTTGGTAAGTCCAACTCCTCAACAAGCTGGTCGAAAGGATACAATTCGTGTTCAAAGGCTTCTAAGGATGTCTGTTTGACTTTTTTTAGCAATTCTGTAAAGGAGTCGTTTGTTTCAATTTGAGTTTTTAAGACGAGTGTGTTGAGGTAACATCCGATCTGGTGATGTAAATCAGGATGGTGCCTACCTGCTGTTGGGGTTCCAATGATAATATCCTTCTGTCCAGTATATTTATATAACAATGTTTTTACAATAGCTGTTAGCAGCATGAATAGTGTAACATCCTGTGATTGGGCAACCCCTTGTATTTTTTTTAGCGTAGAAAGATCAAATACTTTTTTATAATTGGTTCCGTTAGAAGTTTTAAGTAATGGACGCTGATAATCGGTAGGGAATTCCAGCGTTGGCCATTGCCCATCTGCCGGCAACAATTTGTCTAGCCAATACTTTTTAAGTGAGCTAATTTCCTCAGAAACCAACAGATTATTTTGCCATGCTGCAAAGTCTTTGTATTGAATAGGTAAAGGTGGCAATGTGTTCAAGGGTTCTGCAACACCATTGCTTATTACGGTATATAAATGTGAAAGTTCTTTAATTAAGATCCCTAGAGACCAGCCATCAAAAATGATATGATGAATATTGCATAACAATATGTGCTCTTCTGAATCCATTTCCAACAATTGGAATCGGAGGAGTACGTCTTTTTTTAAATCAAAGGCATAATTCGAGTTCGTCTGAATATATTCCTGAATAGCATCTTGTGTTGCATTTCTGCAATCCTTAATTTCCAGGGTAAAGTTTACAGTTGGCCGGATTACCTGCCGTTCATCCACCAGATTTGTTCGCAAAGATTCATGGCGCTCAAATAATAGGTTTATACTTTTCTCAAGGGTTTGCTGATTCAAGTTTCCTTTTAATCGAATGGCCGCAGGAATATTATATGCAATTTGCTTTTCTTCCAATTGGTTTAAAACAAGTAGTCTTCGCTGGGCATTTGATAACGCATAATTCTCCTGAAGTTCAACATTCGGAATAGGTTCCAGTAGAATTTGATCTTCTACCATGCGTTGCTCAATGAGAATAGCGAGTGTTTCAATAGTAGGCTTCGTGAAAACTTGTCTTAAGTCAATGTCCGCAGAGAATTCCTTTTTTATCAGGGAGATAAGTTTAAGCGCACGCAAACTATGGCCACCAATATTGAAAAAGTTATCTTTGATACTGATAGTCTCCAAATGGAGTAGTTCCTCCCAAAGAGCAGCTAGTTTTTGTTCTGTTACAGTGCGGGGTGCAATATAACTGACACCAGAAGCGAGGTTATTCATTTCAGGTGCAGGTAAGGCCTTTCGGTTTACCTTTCCTCTATTGGTTAACGGAAAGACATCCAGTTTTACAAAGTAAGCAGGAATCATATACTGGGGCTGACTCTTTGCCAGAAAACTTTGTAGTTGTTCCACATTGAGGTCGTCTTTTCCTTCATGGGTAACAAAATAAGCCACCAATTCTTTATGGTTTGTACCCTCGGCTTTATAACCATTGACCACGACGGATTTAATATCGGGATGCTGTAATAAGGCCTGTTCAATTTCACTGGTTTCAATAAGGTAGCCCCTTACTTTTAATTGAAAGTCTTTACGACCCAAAAACTCAATGCTCCCATCAGTAAGCCATCTGGCCATATCCCCAGTACGGTATAGCCGTTCTCCTTTTTCAAAAGGGTGCGGGATAAATTTCTTAGCGGTCAACTCAGGTTTATTGATGTACCCCAATGCAAGCCCTTTTCCTGAAGTACACAATTCACCGGGTATACCTATCGGGGCCAATTGCAAATTTTCATCCAAGATATATACTTTAGTATTGCCAATGGGATAACCTATGGGTACTGTATATTTAATTTCATCAAGTTTGGATAAATTACAAAGTGTTGTAAACACCGTGTTTTCTGTTGGGCCATATCCATTTATAATGGTACAGTCAGGGAGTGCTTTTAGTGCTTTATTGACATGGGTCACGGATAAGGTGTCCCCACCAGACATCAGGTATCTGAGGGAAGTCAGATCTTCAATACCTTTATCTACCATCAGGTGAAACAAGCCTGCTGTTATCCAGATTGTATTAACATTATATTTTTGAATCGCTTTGGCAAGTGATTCCATTGTACGGTCGCCTCTTGGCATCAAGGCTAGTTGTCCCCCATTCAATAAAGGAGGCCATAGCTCCAAAGTTAATGCATCAAAGGAGTAATCTGAATGCTGTAGAAAAATTGATTCCGGGTTGTTTATATAATCTGTAGTCCGTACCAGCTTGACAATACTTTGGTGACCAATGGCGACTCCTTTCGGGTTTCCTGTCGAACCTGAAGTAAACATGACAACTGCTACATTCGACGAATGTACACCTGTATTTTATGGAGGAGAAAGAACTTCATCTGGGTTTTCCA
>JAHDGC010000056.1 GCA_020627865.1 Saprospiraceae bacterium
ACAGTTCCCGATAGCGGGAGCACCCAATGCGAATTATGATGTAAATATTGAATTAAACTCGACAAGTCCTGATCTTGTATACTATGGGCTATGGGTAGATTGGGATACGGATGGTACTTACGATGATTTTTATTCCGGTTCAAAAACGACTGACGGCACTTCAACATCTATTGCGGTTGCAACGATAACGACACCGGGAATTGTAGGGCCAGCAGTCAATGTACGCTTGAGAGCAGATGATGATCCGTTGGTGTTGGCAGATAGTGCTGGTGGTAAAACAAATGGAGAGGTTGAAGACTATCAGGCATCGCTTGTCCTGCCTGTTGAATTAACTTACTTTGACGGAAAGGCACAGGATTGTGATGTGCAACTAAAATGGGTTTCTGAAACCGAAAAGGCTTTTGATTCCTATGAGGTAGAGTGGAGTGGCGATGGTAATGCATATCAGACGGTAAAAGTAATCGAAGGGAAAGGTGGAACATACTTCCAAACCTATAGATATACCGATGAGGGAGCAGGTGCCATTAATTACTATCGCTTGAAAATGGTAGATCAAGACGGTACTTTTGCATACAGCAAATCCGTTACGGTCAAAACAGGCTGCGGTGAAGGATACAATACGACAATTTATCCGAATCCATTGGAGATGAGTCAAGGCACAGTGAATGTGCGGTTCTATACCGAAAGGGATATGATAACCATGTCTGTAGTCAATATGTTAGGGAGTGTTGTGAAGCAGGTAAGGTTGGACACCGAACGGAATTGGAATACCACAGATTTGGATATAACAGACCTGCAAGCCGGTACCTATACCATCTTCATCGAGGGGAAAAGAATCTCGAAGCGATTGGTGATCTTGAAATAAACAAGAATAGGAAATGATTTTTATATATTAATAGCTGGAGGAGTTGTCTGTTGACAACTCCTTTTTTTTTAGAATAAAGTGCCTTGTCTTCCTCCATTATTGTCTTTCCATTCTTCCAATAATTTTGCATCATTCTCCGATACTTTCCCCACCCGTTTATCCACCTTATAGGCACGCAGCAAATCATCCGGATAAGGAGCGATCAGTTGCAAAGCATCTTTGGGAGGAATATCTATATCCAGCCACAATTTTTCTTGCTCAGGAAGTAATATCGCAGGCATCCGATTGTGAATTTTTTCCATAAGCTGGTTGGGCGGTTGTGTAAGAAGGGTGAAGGTAAATACCGTTTCCTGATCGGGAGCAACCCACTGTTCCCATAATCCAGCAACAGAAAAAATAGCCTCTTCCTTCAAGGTAATCCGATAAGGTTGTTTGCCGCCCGGTATTTTTTGCCATTCATAAAAACCGTCAAAGGGCACCAAGCAGCGTCGCTTGGCCACAGCCTGTTTGAATGCAGGCTTTTCCAATGCCGTTTCTATCCGAGCATTAATCATCTTATATCCAATTTTGGCATCTTTCGCCCAATACGGAATTAAACCCCATTGAAAATAGCGGAGATGCTCCGGATCCGCATTCGTGATAACCGGATGCATGTGGGTTGGTGCGACATTGAAATTGGGTAACGGATGATAACGTTCCTGATCTTCCGAATAGAAGGTCACCTGAAATCGGGCTTCCAGTTCCTTTTCTGTTTTATTTAGCGATGATCGTCCACACATAATTTACTAATTAACATTCCCTTAATACAAAAATCAAGGGAGAATGCTTAATTTTCGGAAAATTAATTTTGACCTCTTCTCTTTTTACAAAAAAATTGGTTGTTTGACAATTTTTGTAAAAGATAAATACTCAAGGTGTATTTTAGATATGAGTTCCATAGGAAAGTTATATCATTGCCAGAGATAGAATCTCTGGAACGTTCCAGCCGAATGATGAAATGCATGCAGAAAAAGACATATTACGCAGGTTGAGAGCCGGAGAGCAAATGGCCTTCAAGCACATTTTTGACGAGCATTACCCGATGCTCTGTAAGGTGGTGTATAAAATGCTGGCGGATAAGGCAGGAACGGAAGATGTGGTGCAAGAATTGTTTATAAAGTTATGGCGAAAAAGAGAAAAAATTCAGATAACAGGGACTCTTGCAACTTATTTACGAGGCATGGCCATTAAGGAAGCGATTAGTTATCTGCGGCAACGAAAACACTTCGAGGCGGAGGAAAAGATAACAGAACTGGCAATGGTAGGTTATGAGGGAATGATAGAAGAAGATGGATTAAAGGAGCGAACGGAAAGCGTTCAACAGGCCATAACGATGCTGCCCAATCGCTGTCGGTTGATTTTTAGAATGAGCAAAATAGAAGGATTGACTTATCAAGAAATTGCAGATAGTCTCGGTATTTCCATTAAAACTGTAGAAAACCAGATGGGAAAAGCCTTGAAATTATTAAGGGAAAAATTACTTTGAATTTGGTGTCATCATATAGCAATTTTCAGCCTTTCTCCCTTCAGGCCTGCCTGCTTGTTCAGCACGAACAGGCAGGGGTGGGGTAAAAAAAGGCTGAAAATTGCTTTAAACTTTAATAACATGAAAACCCTTATCATCATGGGCAGTTCCAGAAGTAATGGGCATACCCGAAAAATCGTAGACTATATTCGGGGGCGGATTGATGCTAGTTTTATTGATCTGAATGATTACCAAATTGCTTATTATGATTATGATGGTAACTATCCAGCGGAAGATAATTTCCTGGATTTGATGGAAAGGGTAGTGGGATATGACCAACTGATTTTTGCTACGCCAATTTACTGGTATGCGATGAGTGCTCAACTCAAAACCTTTTTTGATCGCCTAACGGATTGCCTTAAGATACGGAAAGACATTGGTTATGCCCTGAAAGGAAAAAAGATGTTTATGGTTTCTTGTGGCTCTGATGAAGAAGTTCCAAAAGAATTTGATGTCCCGTTTAAAGATTCTGCCGATTATCTGCATATGAAATATGTGGGAGGAGTGCATACTTGGATTGATGAAGAGAATGAGATTGAAGAATATGTGAAATTGTTGTTGAATGGGTTTTGTAAGCAATTGGAATGATAATAAATAATATTTCGTCGTAGCGTCGTAATGCTTACGACGTAGCATCCATCGAGTACATTTCTGTAATAACCTTGTTATGATTTTCTAGAATAACCTTCCTTTTTAACTTTAATGTAGGGGTTAGTTCCCCTGAATCAATTGCCCAAGGTTCAAACAAAAGATGCACCTTTCTGACCCTTTCGAAGTTAGGAGCCTGACCATTAAGACGTTCAATTTCGGAATCCATGAATGCTTCCACTTTCGGGTTGATGACCATAAATTGCGGTGCTGTCCAATGCACATTATTTGCTGCGCACCAGATTTTGAGCAGATCAAAATCCGGAATAATTAAAGCCGTGACATAAGGTTTTTGAAACCCAACAATCATGCACTGTGAAATATAATCGGATGTAAGTAAATTGTTTTCTAGGATCTGTGGCGCAATATATTTTCCACTGGAAGTTTTGAAAATATCTTTTTTGCGATCCGTAATTTGTAAGAATTTTTTATGTACAATTTTGCCAACATCACCCGTGTTGAACCAACCATTTTTATCAAAAACGGCTGCGGTTAATTGTGGTTTTTTGTAATATCCCAGCATAATGTTGGGGCCTTTAACCCAAATTTCCCCTTCCTCGTTTTCATCCTTGTCCCTAACTTGGAGTACAACACCCGGTATAGGAATACCAACAGTCCCAAATTTTACCCCGCCGGGTTCAAATCTATTGAACGCCAGTGCAGGAGAGGTTTCCGTAAGGCCATAGCCTTCCCTGATTTTGACACCTGCCGCAGAAAATAACCTTCCCAATTTGGGTTGCAATGCTGCTGCGCCAACGACAACCCCTTTTACTTTCCCGCCCAAAGCTTTGCGCCATTTTCGATAAACCAATACATCTGCAAGTTTTATTTTTAACCAATAAAGGATACCCATGTTGGGGCGGCTATCGTAGCGTTCTCCCAACTGAATGGCCCAATTCAATATCTTGGCTTGAATGCCTCCCCGCTTTTGTCCTTCATGGATAATGTTTTCATAAACTTTTTCTAACAGTCTGGGTACGGTGGAGAAATATTCCGGTTTTATTTTTTGCAAAACATCCGAGACTGACTCCATTTTGCCAGCATAATAAATGGAAGCGCCCACAGCAAAGTAAGCGTATAAAACCATTCGCTCGAAAATATGGCTAACGGGTAAAAAGCTAACCGTTTTGTGGTGATAATTTATGGGGATAAGGACAATGACAGATTTAATATTGCTCACTATATTTTTGTGCGAAAGCATAACACCTTTCGGCATACCTGTTGTTCCAGAAGTATAAATAATGGTGGCGAGATGATCTTCTTGGATTGATGCTTTTTGTTTAGTGATTTTTGTTTGTATATTGTTATTTGTTGGATCAACTAAGTCGATAAAACAATCAACGCCTGGAATTTTTTCAATACTTAAAATCTTTTCCAGTGTCGGAATGGTAGTTCCGAAATTAGCAATTTTTTCATGCAAATCTTTATGGGAAACAATACAATACTTAACCTCAGCATCATTTAAAATGTAAGCAATTTCTTCTTTTTTAAAACTGGCATGTATGGGAATACTAACCACACCAATTTGCTGCATCCCGAAGTCTAGAAAATTCCATTCCGGAGTGGTTTGGTGAAAAATTAAAGCAACTTTATCTGACTTTTTCAATCCCATTTGTAGCAGGGCCGCACTGTAGGCATCAACCGCTTTGATACAGTCTTCCGTCGAGAATTTCCGCCAGGATTTTCCTTCCTTCGCAGCAAGTGCTACCTTCTGTGGATAACGCTCTTGTTGGTAAGTTAATATGTCAAAAAGCCTCGTAAATTGCATGATTAAGGTTACAATTGGTCTTTTACTTTTTCATTTATAATATACCAAAGGGCTTATTAAACAATGACCTGCCTGCGTATTCGCAGGAATAGGCAGGTTTTGTAAAAAAATATTAAACATGTAATAGTGCTAACCATTGAGAAATTAAGGACATTAAGAAAGAAACAACTTGTTGTTTCCTTAATTCTCTGAATTCCTTAATGGTTCAAGGAAAATCCTTGTTAGTTTAGCCGTTTAGTATATATTGAAATCAGCGTATTTAATAACGAAACAAAGTTTTTATGATCGGCTTGGGGAGGCTTGCGGCCTAAAGCTTAGCACTGCGAAGCAAATTACAAATTAAAAAAAATAGACATCGCGGCAACCTTCAAATCAGCAGCCTTTGCCTTCGGATGATTAGAGCTAAACAGTTTATCCCCCAATAATTCAGGGTAAACAGCTTCTGGATTTCCCGGTTCCAACATCACGACCAACTGCTTATTGATTTTTCCGCCATCCCAATCATTAGTAATGCCGCCATAATCCCATTCAAAACCATGAAATTTAAAATCTTTGCCGTTGGTCTTTATCAATTCCTCTAACGTTGACCCCACTTGAATCCCTTCTTCTGTTGCCCAAGAGGACTCCTGCTTTTCTATCCTTATTTTTCTTAATTTTTTAAAAGGAGCCGTATCATCCCATTCAACAACCAACTCATTTTTTGCACCCGGAAAAACGATAGTGCCCTTGGTTATTTCCCCTTCCCCGATACCAATATCTTTTCGAGCAACATTTTCTTTACCATAAGCCGCGATGATATCTTCTTCGCTAAAGTTCGCCTGAATTTTACCGACTTGCTTGTTTGGAATGCAAACATAACTGGGAATTTCTTTCGTGATTTCTGTCGTGGGTGCCTCGGTGGTTTCAGGCGCTTTTTTGGTCTCCGTTTGAAAGTCGCAAGAGCTTAAAAAAAGCAACCCAAAAAATAACAATATTTTGAAATTCATGTTTTTGTTTTTGATGAAAAATTTGTTTCTACCGTACCGATAATGCATACACCGCAAAAGATGCCAACCAATGCGTCCCCTCGTAATGCTCGCTGGCAATATTGGGAATCGTTGCAACAAGATGCTTCCTAGATGTTTCGTACATCTCTTTCCGCATTTTTTTATCCGAAAGGCTAGCTGCAATACTATAAAGACACCAAGCCCGACTGAGGTTTACGCCATCAAGGTGAACAATCTTAGGGTCTGACCTATCAGAAACGTCTGCTGGGGTAGTAAGTGCTGCCAATTTATCGGAAGGCAGAAACTTGGCAAACCACGTTTCAAAAGTTTCCGTCGGGAGTATCCGACTCATCAAACGAGCTTCTTCCAAGCAGGCCGAAAGGAAATCTTCCCCACTGGGTTCCCAATCTGAGGGACAGTTTTCATCTGTAAGGTAATAATCTTTGGCTCTTTTGGCAATAATTTCCAAAAGGGCTTTATGTTTAGTGGCTTGCGCATAATCCCAAGCGAAGCTGAGTCCGAAAGCGGTGTTGGGATGCACTCCCGTTCGGACAGGATATTTCTGAATTTTTAGGAATTCCAGATACCTTTCCGCAATAGCATCCGTAAGCGGCTTTAAATTTTGATACCACTGCCGACCATTTTTATCTTTCCAGGTATACAGCTCCTCACTGAGCTTCATCAACCATGACCAACCATACATACGTTCCCATGACTTGCTGGCATTTTTGAAATATTCCACCTCGGCGGCAATATTTTCCTTCGTGAGATTTTCCTGTAATTTTTCCCTAATTTTTGCGGCCTCTTCCATTTCCGGAAAAAGCTTGAGTAGCTTCACCAACATCCAATGTCCATGCACAGAAGAATGCCAATCGAAACAGCCATAAAAAGCGGGATGTAGAGACTTGGGAGAACGAAGGCCTTCTTCGGTTTTCAATACCTGATTCAACTTGTTGGGGTATTCTTGTTGCATGCAATCCAAAGCCAGTTTTGCAAAATGGGATGCGCCTTTCTGCGTGAGTGCCAGTTTCCCTTTTTTGTTTTGGCTATAAAAAGGGGATTGTGCGAAACCTTGCAAAGCGAAAAGCATTAGAAAGGCCATGCTAATTATTTTTAAAGAGATGGTATGTTTCATGTTTTAAAAGTATAAAATTAAAATGAGAAGTAGTGTGTAAAATCATTATTTATATTATATGAAGATTTACTTTCAAATGGTGCTAATGCCCTCTGAACTCTACTATTCCAAAACGCGCTCAGATCATTTTTAGGGTTTTGGCAAAGATAGACGTTCACCCCATTTGTCCGAGCAATAAAAAACACGAGACAAAAACCGCAAAACGACCACTGCCCATTGCTTGGGTTAAGTGCCCTGTAAGGAAAATTGTTGCTGCTCCCAAAAGCATGGGGATTAACCGAAAAGACCAGAAACCATCTCCCAGTGTATTTTGCACCAAAAAACTGACAAATCCAACCAACGGAGCATTTGACCAGTATCCCCACGCAGGGTGTTGCCCTAAGGCTAAATACAAGTATTCATCCCGATGGAAGCCAAAGTCCTCATGCGAAAATAGCCGGATAAATATGCTGAGTATCGAGAGCAGCCAAATAATGTTTGTTGATTTTATTGCTTTGCGAAGTTAATTTTGGTTGACAATATTTTAATGTAAAAAGAATATATTAAATTAATAATTGCTAGGGATAATCATTATTTTTATGGATTATTTCTGCCCACAAATGACTTTAGTTATTTGCGGCTGGCATATTCAGGTGCCGTGAGAGAATTTCGAGTAGATTTCACTTCAAAACTTTTTTACTCCCCAAAGTTGTGCATCCTGAACATTAACCGATTATTTCATGCTTTAGGAATGGATAAGCATGAGCCGTTTTTTGTATATGAGCAGAAAGCTGACATCGCTTGTATTCCCAAACCTAAAAACTTAAAACTATAATTCATGACTAAACAAATTAAAAAACTTTTCACCCTTTTAGTATTCATTTGCTTTACGGTATCTTTCACACAAGCACAGATTGTTATCAACGAATTAAGCTATAACCCCTCAACTACTCAGGGTAATGATAGCGATTGTGAGTTTATTGAAATTTATAATTCCGGTGCTGCTGCCGTTGATATTTCTGGATATAGTTTCGATGACCCTGTTTTTACTTTTCCTGCAGGAACGAGTATTGCAGCCGGGGAGTATATCCTTGTTACGGATGGTCCCGGAACTTTTACTACAGCTTGTATTTGGGCAAATCCAGTGCCTGCCGGAACACAGATTTTCCAATGGGGAACTGGTAATCTTGGAAATACTGGAGAATCCGTAGCTTTATTTGATGCCGCGATGATGCAGGTAGACTCTGTTGCATATGCTGACGCGCTTTGCGGTGCGGATGGAGATGGCAATTCCCTCCAGTATACGGGAACCGGCGATAATGTCGATTGTAATACAGGAAATTGGATTGCCAACACCCCGACTCCCGGCACCACGAATAGCTTAACTTTAACCTGTGAGATTACAAGTGTTTCTGTTTCCAGTCTTGCTTGTACCGGTGCTGATTTTACCTTTGTGGTAGATTTTTCTGTGACGAATGGTAGCGGTGCCTATGAAGTCTATGATGCTACAAACATGACCATGTTAGCTGCTGGAATGGCTTCCCCTATTTCAGTCGTTATGGGAGGGAATATTTCTACTGCACCAATTGATATCGTCGTTAGGGATCAAAACGATTTAACTTGTGCTTCTGTTGCTATTACAGTTACGCCATTTGATTGCTCTTTTGTGCCAAGCTGCCCCGCTGCTGGGTCATTGGTTGTTACCGAGATTATGGCAAACCCTGCTGTGCCGGATGCCAGTGGAGAATATGTTGAAATTTTAAACACCTCGGCAGCACCTATTGATTTACAGGGTTTTTTCCTTACGGATAATGGAACAAATAGCCATTATATTCCTTCCAGTGTAATTGTGCCGGCGGGAGGATATGTGGTGTTGGCTGCCAGCGGTGACTCAGGAACAAATGGTGGCTTCACAGCAGATTATGTATACAATTATACTGATTTTGCTTTGAGTACTGCGGATGAAGTCATCCTAGAATGTGGAGCGACTGTTATAGATGCTGTTTATTATGATTCTGTATTAGGCTTCCCCGTTCCGAGTAGTGCTAGTTTATCCTTAGATCCTGCCTTCCTGAACGCTGCCGATAATGATAGTGGAGCCAACTGGTGTTTTTCTCCAAGTTCTACTTTGACAGTTGCTGGTTCTGGTACACCGGGCGCTGCTAATGCCACTTGCCAAACTGCGACTTGTGCAAATCCAGGGGACTTGATCGTTACGGAGATTATGCACAATCCAACTTTTGTGACGGACGCCAATGGGGAATATTTTGAAGTGTACAATACGACAGGTGCGGATATTGATATGTTCGGCTATACTCTTAAGGATGATGGGACTAATAACGTTCTGATCGCCAGTAGTGTCATCGTGCCAGCCGGTGGATATGCCGTTTTGGGGAAAAGCGATAATATGGCGACGAATGGCGGTATTGCCGTAGATTATGCATATGGTGCTGATTATCAATTAGCGGGTGGTACTTCGGGAGATGAAATTGTGATTGAATGTGATGGTGTTGTTATAGATAGTGTTGATTATAGTACAACCTTAAACTTCCCTTCTGGGAATGGTACGAGCTTGTCTCTTGATCCCAACTCCTTTAATGAGACGGATAATGATAACCCTGCCAATTGGTGCGAGTCCACGACTTTGCTAGGCAATGCTACTGATTTCGGTACGCCAGGTGCTGCGAATGATGCTTGTACTGTAGTAGGTGGTTGTGAGGCAATCTTGACCATGACTGGTGCGGTTCCTTCTGCTACTTATCAGGCGAGTAATCTGATAACGACTTCTGGCGTAACTACCGTCGGGGCAACAGAAACCGTTATCTTCGATGCAACCAATTGTGTTGAACTCAATGCGGATTTTGAGGTTATCCTCGGTGCAGAGTTTGATGCCATTATCGGAGGTTGTACGCCTCGTCTTGAGGATACCAAGGAAAAATAAAATACCTGAATACAGATTTTACGTTAAAAAAAATGTAGAACCGCTATGCATAGCGGTTCTACATTTTTTATTTATCACCCCTCAATCTGACTCGTAATCGTCGTATCCGAAATCGCCGTATCATTCGCCAACATAAAGGCCTTGCTTAAAATAATAGACAACATGTGATCACCTTCAAAAGGCAAGAACACCTTCTCCGCTTTCTTCTTCGCATCAGGGACAATACAGAGATACTGGTCGTTCGGCGTCATTAAAATATTCCCACTACCCAGATGGATTTTATAACTCCGAATATCACCCTTAACCACTAAAAACTTTCCAGAAAACGAACAACGATCCGCAATTTTCAACCGAGGAATCAAGCGCTCCAAAACGACCTTCCGAGTCTGTGCCGTTTGCGACAAATCACCAAAGGCATAATCCGACCAATAATTATCCAGCCTTGCATTTGTGCCATCCTGCCAATTGGGATCATTGCCAATACTAGCTACGCCAACAAACAGGTCGATATCCCGCATGATTTCCGTAAAAACCAAAGCTGGCACCTCATCCATGCGCATTTGTTCATCATCTTTATAAAACCTGACCTGATCTGAAAAAACATAATCGAAAAGACCATTATCACTTTGGTCACCATCCCAATCTACTTCTATCCAAAATTCGGCCTTGATTTCCCAGTGCGGAATATATTTGTTAGGATTGTCGGAATACCATGCTCCTCTCGCACCATATCGCCAGTCTTTAACTCGACACAAGATGGCAAATTGATTTTGTTTCAAAATATGGGCGGCAAACCGATTGGAATAATTTCCCGTGTTGCGTTCTGCATCCGTGAGCAGATAAATTTCCCGATACGCTTGTTTAAATGGCTGTTGGATACGCAGTTCTTCCAACAAGTTTCGCCAATTAAAAATGGTTTCCTGATTAGCATGAATGGGATGCCAAAGTCGGACTTTGGTATCTGTATCAATCCACTCCAGTACTTCTTTTTCGGAGTTGATAAATTTCCCATTATAAAAAACGGCTTCCGCTTGTTGTCCTTCTTTGATAAAGACCCAAATCAGGCGACGAGCAACAATAGCCACTACTGGATGTTGGATATAAGATTTATACCAATGATCAAAATCCCATTCCCGTTCTTCAAGGTAAAGATTTTCGATGCGCTGTTTTTGCATCGGAATGGCAGCACGAACTGTTGCCACCAAAGCTTTAAAATCTTTCAAGGCTTGTGGGTAATTTCGCTTGACATCCGTGGGAACTGTTTTCTGAAGTTTCCCCTTATTGCGCCATAGAGTTGGCCCTTTACCTGTTTCATCCAGCTGCACAATGCCACGCGCTTTTCCAACCACGACTTCCAGCCTGCGATCAATCGTCAGGCCATAATCATCAATGGCAATCTCTTCCAGTTTTTGTGCCGGAATCCCTGCTCGGTCTGCCACTTTGTCGACCAACTTGGCTATAATTTTTTGTGTTCTCCTGTCTTTTATTTTATGTTTGAAAATAGAAAGTCGCTTAACGGCTTGTTCCGGCGGCAAAGTCGCCAAGGCCAGCAAGCAAGCATTCCCAATTTTGGCACTTACAGGGCCGTGTCCCCTTATTTTTTTATATCCTGTAAAGGCTAAGCTTTCAATTTTTTTGCTCAAGTGTTCATTGTCTAATGGTGCTGTCGCCCAAAGCACTCCTTTTAAACAATTCATACTTTGGTCAGATAGAAATTGAGCATCGGGATAAGCGGCCTTTAGCATAACTTTCAACTCGTTTTCCACAATACTAACAAGGTTTTCCACAGTGTTGAAAAGTTCTGATTTTTTTAGCGTAGCGACTAGTTCTGTTGCTTTTTTGATCCATTTTCGGTTGGGGTTTGCCGTTTTAGCCTTACTACAATGTAGGAAAAAGGGTTCCCATATGGCAACTTCGTCAGGTTCGAGGTTGTCCAGAAAGGCATCTATAGCCTGAGCAAATTCATCAGATAATTTAGAAAAGTCCAAAGTATATTTTTGTGGTAGAGGCGTATTGCATACGTCTCATTAATCAAATCGAGTTTTTAGACAAAATCCTGAAAATTACTGAATCCAGAGAATTCAGATTCAGACATTCACGAAAATTATCAAACACCTAATTTTACCCCCCAACCAGCGGTGTAAGCTGTACAAAACTAACCTCCGTATCCTGCCCGACATGGATTTCCTGTTTCAGCCCATCCACCTGTTGATTATCCACCAGCACAAAAAATCCATTTTCCTGAAAAGCCTTTAAGGCAATGTAGCATTGTTTTTCTGCATCAATATTGCGTCGCTTTTTCATCGTATATCCATTGATACTGGCTTCCGTGTTGTTGGGGCGCACCAATCCATTGAAGTTTTTAATCTGTGGCTGGTTATTAAATTGCTCGACCTCAAGTGTAACCCGTTTCATGATAAGTTCTTCAACGGTGATGATTTCATTTTCCACCTCCAACATGATTTGGTGGAGTATCTTCCCTGCTGCGGTTTCGTCTTTTATCGTTATGGTCATATGATCTGGTTTTAATCCTTTTTATATGGTGCAAATATACGCAAATCAATTAAAGGATGCTGAAAAAGTTTAGTTGCGACATAATATGTTATGCTTCTTTTTCTAGTGCATAAATACTACTTTTGCGGGAGAATTCAATTTAACAAACACCAATTCCAAATAATGCCAAAACATTACATCAGTTCTAATTTGTTAAGTCTTGATGAACTTGGCAAATTGCTTAAGACAAATGCAACATTAGGCCTCTCTAAAGAAAGCCGAAAGAAGGTGGTAGCCTGTCGGAAATACTTGGAGGGCAAATTGGCCGATACCGATAATTTATTCTACGGTATCAATACAGGCTTTGGTTCGCTTTGCAATATCCGTATCTCGGAAAAGGCGATTCAGGAATTGCAGCATAACTTGGTAAAGTCTCATGCTTGCGGAACGGGAGACGAGGTACCGGAAGAAATTGTGCGGATCATGTTGTTGCTAAAAATTCAGGGCTTGTCACATGGTCATTCAGGGGTGCGAGTGGCTTTGCTTGAACAAATGATTGATTTTTACAATAAAGGTGTTTTTCCCGTAATCTTTCAACAAGGCTCCTTGGGTGCCTCGGGAGATCTTGCACCGCTTGCCCATCTTAGTCTTGCCCTGATCGGATTGGGCGAGGTTCGCTACAAAAATAAGAAACAAAAAGCGGTGACGGTTCTGAAAAAACTTCAGTTACCTTTTTTTGAATTAGCGTCCAAAGAAGGCCTAGCTTTACTGAATGGAACGCAATTTTCTTCGGCCTATACTTGTTGGTGTTTACTAGAAGCCAAGCGATTGTTTAACTTGGCCAATCTCTGTGCGGCTATATCCATAGATGCTTTTGATTGCAGGATGACCCCTTTCAATAAGTTACTCCATCAAATACGGCCACATAAAGGGCAATTGGAAACCGCAGCAGCGATCCGAAAGCTGTTGAAAGGTAGCCAGATTGCGAAGCGAAAAAAAGTAAGTGTCCAAGACCCTTATGCTTTTCGGTGTGTACCCCAAGTACATGGTGCTACTTTCGATACGTTACAGCATGTGGAAAAAATCTTGACCACAGAAATTAATGCCGTGACGGATAACCCTACACTTTTTCCAGAAGAAGACGAGATTTTATCTGGTGGTAATTTCCATGCGCAGGAACTTGCTCTAGCACTGGATTTTCTGGCTATAGCGCTTGCGGAGTTGGGAAGTATTTCTGAGAGGAGATTGTATCAATTGATTTCAGGTAAACGAGAATTGCCCCCTTTTCTTACGACAAAAGCTGGCTTGCATTCTGGCTTGATGATCTCGCAATATACGGCGGCTTCAATTGTTAGTCAAAACAAGCAACTTTGTACGCCAGCTTCGGTAGATTCCATTGTTTCTTGTAATGGGCAAGAAGACCATGTGAGCATGGCCGCGAATTCGGCTACAAAATGTTATGCTGTAGTGAAAAACTTGGAGCGGATACTGGCCATCGAGTTTATGGCTGCGATGCAAGGCATTGAGTTTAGGCGGCCGGATAAAAGTTCAAACAAAATCGAAAATATATTGCTGGACTATAGGGAGAAAGTACCAACCTTGAAAGGTGATCGGATATTAAGCGAAGACATTGCAAAGACAATTTTATTCCTAAAGAATATCGTATTATAGGGGCGTAATGGTTGCACCCCCTGTCTGTAATTTCAAACCTTTTTTTGAAAAATAAATACCAATTTTATTAACGATTCGTAAATCATGAAAAATTTTAACTATCAATTTTTTTTGCAAGTAGCGATATTGCTGTTATCCGTTTCTTATTTGCAAGCTCAGGCAGATGATAATATCATTTGGGCTTCTGTCTCATTAAAACAGAACATAAAGGAGAAGACTACACTAGCCCTTACCCCGATTTTCAGGCTTAATGATAATATTTCCGATTATCAAAACATGTCAATTGATTACTCGATAAGACGCAAGTTGGGTAAAGGTTGGTCTACGCAATTATTGGGCAGAACTTGGTTTGTGCCAAATGCAAAAAACAGGCAATTTATCTGGTTGGATGTGGCTTATAATAAGAAGTTTGAGAAAATAGGTTTGGGTTCATTAGTAAGGTATCATTATGCGGTAAATTTCCCGGAGCAGAGTGACGATGACTTCATTCGTTGGAAAACAACTTTTTCTTTCTTGGGGCTAGGCCGGGTAACACCATTTTTCGCTATCGAACCTTGGTTTCGACTAGATGGTGTTGGGAAGTTTCAGCGGATACGTTATCAGCCGGGTGTGAAAATTGGGATAACGGATAGGGTGGCTGCAACTATGGTGTATTGGCGGGAGCATTCTTTTAATTTGGATGGGGATAATATTAACTTCAATATGTATGTAATAAACTTGAGTTATTTGTTGCCGGATAGATAGTTATGTTTTCCCTTTGTACTTTACCATCGCATGAATCCATATAGAACGAGAAATGCGAAAGAGCCAAACGAAGCAAATTGCCGAAATGAAAATCAACAAGGCAAAGGCTTGGTTAACACTCCATTCAAAAATAAAGACCAAAGGCAAACAAAGGAGGAGAGAAAACCATCCCCAAATGATGTAAGATACGAACATGGCGCCGAAATAGAAACCGGGTTCCGGTGTGAAGTTTTGATTACAAACTTGACATCGTTCGTGCATGGTAAAAGGTTTTTCAAAAGAGAATGTTGAAGTCGGAAACAGTTTACCTGCTCTGCAACTTGGACAGTGCATGCCTGACATACTACTGAACCATGACCTACCTGCTTTGGCACGATAGGCCGGTTTTTTCTGGTTGGATTCCATGATCAAGAACTATCATTCAAAAAGAGATTAGTAGAATCATCCAAAGGTAAGCTATTCTTGGTGGATACAATTATTTTCGACCGAATAGTTATATTGTTTTTGCGGGTGGCAGTCCTTTAGGAAGGGAAGGTGCGCGAAAGCAATTATTTTCGGCCAGATTATTGTATTGCATTTTTTTATAATATTAAAAACATTATTAATGTTTGAATATTCCTGATAAATATCAATTTTATTTTTTAAATTGGGCTATTAACAAATCTTAATCCTCCATAACATGAACACGTACCCAGTAGAATTAAAAAAAGAAATTGCCAATAGCATCTCTCATGGCATTGGTCTCATTCTTGCGATTGTAGCATCTCCCATTTTAGTCGCTATATCTGTAAAACAAGGCTTCTCCGCAACCATCGGTGTTGTTATTTTTGCTGTTTCCCTGATTATGGTTTATGCCAGCTCCACGGCTTATCACAGTATTGCGCATCCTCCGGTGAAAAGGGTACTCCGTATCATCGACCATATTTGCATCTATTTCCTAATCGCGGGAACATACACCCCGTTTATTTTAAATTATAGTTATAATACACAAGGCCTTATCGTGTTAACCGCTTTATGGTTGTCAACCCTTTTCGGTATTTTTTTCAAGATTTACTATACGGGGAAGTATGAATTATTGTCGGTTTCTTTATACCTGCTTATGGGGTGGTCGGTGGTTTTTCTGCCAGGTTCTTGGTTGGAAGTTTGTCCTTATTTCACGAAAGCCTTGCTCATTACAGGCGGCGTACTCTATACCATCGGCGTATTTTTTTACCTTTCGGATAGATATACTTATAATCACACCATTTGGCATTTGTTTGTCCTAGGTGCCAGCACAAGCCATTTCTTGGCCATCTTATTCTCAATGCTCAATATTTAAATTTGGCTCTTAATAACAATTAGGGGGGGCGGTGCACCCTGTCTGCGTGACTCGTCAGGCAGGCTTAAATGAGGTTCCGGTTTTTATTGCTACAAACTGTTTCGCTCCCGTCTTTCAGCCGGACAAGCCGCTGGAGCTAGTAAAAGCCTGCCTGAACAAGTTCACGCAGACAGGGGACGTAGTTCCGACCCCATTTGTAGCAAAAAGGCAAAAGAACAAGTTTTAGAG
>JAHDGC010000933.1 GCA_020627865.1 Saprospiraceae bacterium
GAATTCATCAAAGGTTGGACTGGTTTTGATGATCCGGAAAGTTCCGGCAAGATTTTACTGCTGGAAAAAACACCTGAATTTGATAACCTTGAACAAGATGGAAATGATAAAATGTCCTTCTCCTATGTGCTCGGATATGTCAAACCGTATAGCAAATTTATCGCCCAGTTGGCCTTGGGAATGCTCATCGGGAGCATACTCATGCTTATCTTTCCTTTCCTTACGCAATCGGTAGTAGATCGAGGTATCGAATATCGAGACGTTAACTTTATTTACTTGATTTTGGCAGGGCAACTGATGCTGTTTTTCGGACAAACCGTCATCAAATTTATCCAAAGTTGGATTCTGCTCCACGTCAGTACCCGCATCAATATTTCCTTAATTTCTGATTTCTTGGCCAAGCTGATGCGGCTACCCATTTCGTATTTTGAAACCAGAGTCGTCGGGGATATTTTACAGCGGATCGGCGACCACGATCGGATACAAGCTTTCCTGACGACAGATTCTTTGAGCGTCCTTTTCTCCGTTTTTAACTTTATCGTTTTCGGGGCTTTACTCGCTTACTTTGACCTCAACATCTTCTGGGTCTTTGCCGTAAGCACCATACTATATATTCTTTGGATTTTGATCTTTCTAAAGAAAAGAGCGGAACTGGATTATCGTTCTTTCGATCAGATGGCCAAAGATCAGAGTAAGATTATCCAGATCGTAACGGCCATGCAGGATATTAAATTGAATAATGCAGAGCATCAAAAACGCTGGGAATGGGAAAAAATTCAGGCAAAGTTATTCCGTATTTCTGTAGACCAATTAAAGCTCAGTCAATATCAAGAAATCGGCTCTTTCTTTATCAGTAATTTGAAGGATATTCTCATCACCTTTTTTTCTGCCACCGCCGTTATTGACGGCAATATTACTTTGGGTACCATGTTGGCCGTTCAGTACATCGTCGGTCAGGCGAATGAACCATTAGGCAACTTATTGAGTTTTATTACTAAAGCCCAAGATGCAAAAATCAGCCTTGATCGTCTGAACGAGGTGCGCCACAAGGAAGATGAAGAACCGCCCGGTGTTCCCAAACTTTGTATTCTTCCCTCCAATAGAGATATTTATATCAGAGCTGTTGACTTTCGGTATGGCCCAGCGGGAACCGATTTGATTTTGAAAAATATTAATTTTGATATTCCTGAAGGAAAAATCACGGCTATTGTCGGAGCCAGTGGCAGTGGCAAAACTACTTTGATAAAATTACTTTTAAAATTTTTCAAACCGATAGAAGGCACCATCCATTTGGGTAAAAGTAATCTCAATAATTTTCATAGTGGTTGGTGGCGTACCCAATGTGGGACGGTGATGCAAGATGGGTACATTTATTCAGATACCATTGCTAAAAATATTGCTATCGGGGAGGAAAGTGTCAATTATGAGAAGTTGATGCATGCTGTTAAGGTGGCTAACATACAGGATTTTATAGAATATTTACCTTTGGGGTATCAAACGGAAATCGGGGATGAAGGCGTAGGCATCAGCCAAGGGCAAAAACAAAGATTGCTGATTGCCAGAGCTGTTTACAAAAATCCTAAATATTTATTTTTCGATGAGGCAACGAGTGCACTAGATGCCAATAATGAAAAAGTTATTATGAAAAACCTCGACCACTTTTTTAAAGGCAGGACTGTCGTCGTTGTGGCGCATAGATTGAGTACGGTTAAAAATGCTGACAACATTATTGTACTGGATCGGGGAGCTATTGTGGAACAAGGTACACACGAGGAGCTTACGGAAAAGCGGGGGTATTATTTTAATTTGGTGAGGAATCAGTTGGAACTAGGCGTATAAAATTTAAATAAAAACTAATTAAACATGCAAGTAAAGGAACAAACATTTTATCATGTCAATGAAAAATTAAATTGGCAAAAAGACAATTCTTATTTTATCGGGGAACAGTTTTCTAGTCGTTATATGGATTTGATGTCTAGAGGGTTTATGGTACCAACATCGAGTGGGCAGCCCCTCCCTTTGAATGCTATCGCGGAAGGGATGCAACAATATCTACAGACCAACCAAAAAGCTCCTTTCATGCCAAACGATTATCACTTCGATGCGGCAAAAACTTTTTCTGAAATACTTCCGGTATTGCGAACACAACTGACCTTGGCGAGAGAGTTGATTTTTGAAGAAGTGCGCAAGGAAAATTTTCCGGACAAATTTTCCCGTTATAAATCTATACAGGTAATTCCGGCATCTAAGGAAGCATTGGCTTTTTGGTTACCCAAACTCAAGCAACCGAATGCCAAGATTTACAAATTGGAATTGACTGGAAAACTGCATCGCAATAGTGTTGATTTATTGAATGTGAATAGCGTTCCTGCACAGTTTATCCGGTTGAATGCTTATCAATATTGGTTAGGCAATCATGGAAATGATGCACCTAGTGATGAGTGCATTTTTGAGGGCTTGGCAAAGGTGTTGGAAGTTATAGATGCGGATAAGGTAGCGAGTAATTAGTTGTTGGCCGCTATCCAAAGCTACGGGTTAGCTTGAAGCTGAATGCTGTCAACTTAAGCAAAGCCCCCTGAGATAAGATGTAACC
>JAHDGC010000934.1 GCA_020627865.1 Saprospiraceae bacterium
GGATTTGAACCTGCGACCACACGACCCCCAGCCGTGTGCGCTACCGGACTGCGCTACATCCCGAAAACAACACTGTTGTCAGCGTTGAGTTAAGCAAATTTAATAAAAATCAACCTTTTCCAAAATGAAATACTACATGATTATTAGCAACCATTCAAAATGGAAATGTTAGCACCGCTTTAAAAACGACACTGATTCGTGCACAAACATAAAACAAATGTTAAATTTGTGTCAAATTCGGTTATCAACCGCTTGATCTTCTTGAAATAATCGTTTTTTACGAAAGGACTTAATCCATTTTTTCAGATAAACTATAAAGTTATGCGTTTTCTTTCCTCTATGTTGATCCTTAGCCTATTGGTGATAAGCTGCAATAAAGACGGCATTTTCTTCGAACTCCGCTTTGATGGCAACAACAATGATGCACCTTCTTTGCCAGCTGGTAGTTATCAAATGGCAGCTAAGTTTACTTCATCACAAACCAACCAATATGAAGGTCGGGAGATTGAACAGATTTCATTTTATTTGAAAGATTTGCCTTCTAGATGTGAGCTTCGCTTGTATGATCAAGGACAAAACAACGCACCTGGCGACTTATTGTATGAAGCTAATGTTACGGGTGACATGCAAAGGGACAGTTGGAACGATCATATCATGGAATCAGTGATAACTATTTCTGGAGAAGAACTTTGGTTGGTGGTTCGAGTAGTGCATGACAAGTTGACTCAGAGCTTAGGTTGTGACGAAGGACCAGCCAGTGAAAACGGTGATCTAATTTTGCATGAAATCAATAGTGACTGGGAAACCTTCCGCAATTTTACGAATGGCACCGCCGATATCAATTGGAATGTTCGGATTGATTTGAACTAATCCAAAACAATATGTTTACTTGTCAATATTGATGTGCTTTTCTTCATTTTAATGAAATATCACATGTAACGATACTAATGAGACCAACAACCCTAATCCGATTAGGGCAATATTTCTACTATCATATTGTATCAATTCTCTAATATTGGAAAAACCTTTGGTTTTCATACCTTCTTTGACAAACAAATTGGGTTGTGGAAAAACAATACTTGCACCAACTATGGTAAATGCACAAACAATCACCCAACCTGCTCTGACAAAGTAATTCATTTCTGGAACAAATTCCTTAAACAGTAAATGCAAAGGTATTGTTGAAAGAAACGCTGCAAGGGCCAAACGATGGTTTGGAGCAATCAAAAATACAGCCGCACAAATGAGCACAACAATTCCACAATTGATATAATAGCGCAATTCATTGAGCGTATGGGTAAAGGCCGCTTCCGGGTTTTCAAACTTGACATAAAGCAAGGCAAACCCCATCAACACGCCAGTACAGAACGTAAATAAAATCGTCTTTCTTCCCGCATTGACAACTTGCTCTTCCGTTGCATCTTTATTGATGTATTCTTTATAAATATCAATGGAAAATAAGGTTGCCAGAGAGTTGAAAGTAGAATCAACAGTACTCATTAAGGAGGCAAACAAGGCACATAATATGATACCTTTCAAACCGACAGGAAGATAAGTTTTCACTAAATAAGGAAAGGCAGTATCTGCTTCGGCCAGGCCATTTTCCCCTAGAATCCCGACTAATGCGATGCCTGGAATGACGATGAGCACTGCCATGACATACTTCATCAAACCACCTACCATCAAGCCAACTTGTGCTTCTTTTAGGTTTTTGGCGGCAAGCGAACGCTGCATCACGGTTTGGTTGGCACACCAGTAATTGATGTTTAGAAAAAACAAGCCAAACATGTGTGTCCAGGGCAATTTTTCATGGTCTGCAGGTAGATGGAGATGCATCATTTCAGGCGTTTTGACATACAGTTGATTCCAGCCACCTAACTCACTAATGGCAACAAATAAAACGACAAAACCACCAATCAACAATATGCTAAATTGTATGATATCTGTTTTTACCACGGCTGCCAAACCACCCAAATAAGTATAGATAGCTGAAAACAATCCCAAGGCAAAAACAAGGATAGCGATTCGGATAATTCTATTCTCGTGAATGAAACCCATGTACTCTTCAAACACCGTGTCTGCGGCATAGGCACCCCAAAACAATGCAGCACCTAAGCTGATTGTAGCAAAGAGGGCAATATTGGCCAAAGTATAAAACAAGGCCACTTTCGCCCCTAGTCTTTTTTTAATAAATTGAGTAATTGTAACAACTCGTTCCCTCAAATATAAGGGTACAAAAATAAATGCAGCCATCAAGATCCCTTGGATTGCATTGATTTCTAAACTCGCCTGGGCCAAACCATATAAATAGGCGGAGCCCATCATTCCCAAGAACTGGTAACCGTTAATGTTGGTGGCAATAGTTGACAAAGCAATAGATGGCCAACGCAAATTTCTGGAGCTTAAAAAATATTCCTCTGTAGTTACTTTTCCCTTTGTTCTACCTGAAATGGCCACTACAAAGATGAGTGTAAAATAGATGAGTACAATGATTAAGTCTATCACAAGGTATGTTTAGAAGTTTTCTGTTTGTTTTATCAAAGATAAAATAAATTTGGAAACAGCACTATTTGAGTAGTAAATAT
>JAHDGC010000057.1:0-6538 GCA_020627865.1 Saprospiraceae bacterium
CAAAACCGTAGAGCCGCAATGCATTGCGGCTCTACGGTTTTGTATTCAAATCAAGATAATCATGAAAATCAAGGTGCTGACTGTTATATTTCAATTTAGCCAATAATGTTATATATTACTCACCGTTCAAATAATCTTTTATCAAATTCAAAAGGTTCTGTTTTTACAATTTTGACGGCTTTAAATTTCTTATGCCTTGGATTGATGAGGTAATTGTATTCCCCTTGCACCACTGCTGATGG
This sequence comes from Saprospiraceae bacterium, assembly GCA_020627865.1. GTDB lineage: Bacteria > Bacteroidota > Bacteroidia > Chitinophagales > Saprospiraceae > JAHDGC01. The sequence goes on from JAHDGC010000057.1 coordinate 243, forward strand.
CACTTTTAGGATGAGGGATTTATTCCTTTTCACGAAGTCATCCCCATATTTTTTGGTAAACTGCTGATGAGGAAATGTTTTCCAATTTTTTGGTAAATCTTTTATCGCTATCTCTTCTATTTTTGCTTTAGGCAACTCTATTGTTATCATATAATAATCTTGAGGTGTTATCCCCAAAGGAATATGAACTGCGATTTCTGTCGTGCACAATGCCCTGTTCTCCCCAGTATACAATAATGCAACACCGATCGAATTCCAACGCCCTCCTGAAATTTCTGCTCCCCTTCCCGACAGATCATCTTTATATTTTTCCCGACTTAACCTGTATACTTTCATGCTAGTACCCCGTGTTCTATCCTTGTTAATTCCTGATTCAATAAGGAAATCCCAAATGAGTTATCCAGTAATTCTTTAGGTCTTATTCCTCCCAATGCTATTATTTTTGAATTCATCCATTGGTTAAAATTCTCCGTACTCCCAAATATATCCTTGCCCCTTTTTTGTAATTGAGCTATTTCTAATATTCTTTCTGATTGGAGTGGTTCAAAAGATTTATTTTCCTTTTTGTACCGTTGTAGTGTTCGTTCTGTTATGTGAAGAAAATTCACCCATTCTTTTATGGTAAATGGGCCAGTTGTAACAATGGATTGGAATAAGGAATACTCAATGCCTTTCCTTGCCAAATTGATCAATGCTATGGTATCTCCCAAAATTTTTTCTAAAGCTTTTACAGACATCTTTTAATAATTTCATGAATCATGACGTAAAATTAACGAAAATTGTCATCAATAGCAATAAAAATTATCCTTGTTTTTTTGAAATCATATTTGTATTTTGGTAATCACGCAAAACTCCCCTTCTCCTTCAACCGCTTCTTCAACATCCTCGGTGCCTTAAACCTTGGCCCATGCTCCTCCTCCAATAACTTACATTTTTCTAAAAATGCTGCTAATCCATAATCATCAATATACTGAAAAGCACCACCCTTACATGCTGGGAAACCCCAACCATGAATGCTCCCCAAATTCCCCTCATAAACCGTAGAAATAATCCCTTCCTGCAAACACCAAACCGCCTCGATCACCTGACAAAACATCAAGCGATCCATGATCATTTTAAGATCAAAATCTTTTTTCGTTGTCGGGAAATGCTTTGTGAGTTTAGGCCATAACTTCCGATTCCCTTCCAAGTCATAATCATAAAAACCAGCCTTTTTCATGGCACCATTCCGGTTGTGTTCATGAATCATGATTTGTAATAAAGTAGCCGCCGGATGCTGGATATATTTGGCACCATAATGTTCCGCAGCCTGTTTTTCATATTGCAATACAATCGGCAAGGAAAGATCATCCGCCATAGCCAACGAGCCTTTTCGCATACCAGCCTGACGAGCTAAATTTTCAATCAAAGCAGGTGGATAACCCTCTTGCAAAAGCGTTATACCTTCCAAAATAAAAGTATTCTGTACACGGGCAGCATAAAAGCCCCAGTTGTCTTTTACAACAATAGGAATACGTCGAATAGCTTTTAGAAAATCAAAAGCCCTAGCCAAAGTTTCATCCGAAGTTTCTTTTCCTTGCACCAATTCCACCAAAGGCACTTCCTCCACTGGATGAAAAAAATGTAGCCCTACAAAGTTTGCAGCGCGAGAAGATTCTGTTGCCAATTTGGTAATCGGAATAGAAATGGTGTTGCTGGCAAAAAAGGAATATTCATCCATATACGCTTCGGCTTCTCGGATCACTTTTGCCTTGACGAGATGGTTTTCAAAAACAGCTTCGATAACCAAATCGCAAGTTTCAAACTCCTTTGGATTATCAGTCGTCAGGAGTCTCCCTAAAGCATCATCCTTATAAGCCTCGGTGATTTTACCCTTCTCCAGAAGCGCTTCCAATTTTTGAGCTGCATAATCTTTTCCACGTTCTGCAACCGCTTTTGTAATATCTTTCAAAACAACATTCATCCCATATCGCAAACAGGTCAACGCAATACCGGAACCCATTACACCAGCCCCGATCACCCCAATCTTTTTAGGACGGAATTTCCCAAATCCTTTAGGACGCGTCGCTCCAGTTTTAATCGCATTGAAATCGTACCAAAAAGCCTTTATCATGTTACGGGCTTCCTTACCCATGACCAATTCGGTGTAATATCGAGCCTGAATTCTCACAGCCGTATCGAAGTCCACAACAGAGCCTTCCGCCAAGGTATTCAAGATCGCTAGTGGCGCAGGATAATTGTTATACGTTTCCTTATAAAGTTGTGCGGTTAATTTTTGAATCGTTCTCACTACACTAGGCTCCCTTGCTGTACCATCTGGGATTTTCCCAGCAGCCTCATCCCAAGGGCGCCGATCTTCCTCATTTTGTAATATCCAATCTTTCGCTTTTTCTAACATTATTCTTTCATCCTTGGCAATTTCATCAATCATTCCTAAGGCTTTAGCCTCTTTCGGGGAATACCGTCGCCCGCTAGAAAGAATCGTAAAAGCTTTTTCTACCCCCAACAACCACATCAATCGGATAACACCGCCGCTTCCAGGCATAATCCCCAGCGTAACTTCCGGATGCCCCAATTTAATTTTCGGATTATCAATCGCAATTCGATAATGACAAGCCAATGCCAACTCAAAACCACTACCGAGTGCCGTTCCATTTATCGCTGCCACAACAGGTACGCCCGGACGTTCTAGATTTCGGAAAAACTCTTCCATTTCCAACGCATACTGGAAGCACTGCTCCGCATTTTCCATCCGATAAAGATAATCCAAATCGCCTCCAGCCAGAAAAGTCTTTTTAGAAGAATTGATGATAACACCTTTAAGCTGATTTTTCTTTTTTTCTGCTAATAACTTTTTCATCACCGGCACAAAAGCATTGGCTACCTGATGATTAATGATGTTCACCGAACGCCCAGTCATATCCAGCGTTAAGGTCACGATGTTGTTGATGTCTTTTTTGTACTTTATCATAATCTTAGATCGTCTCGCTTTGCTTGACTTTTAGAGTTTAGATCGCTGCGCTTTTAGATCGTTCGCGTTGCTCACTTTTAGATGTTAGATTCTAGACGTTAGAATTGGGTTTAGGTTCTTTCTAAAATAGTAGCGATACCCATGCCACCACCGACACAAAGTGTCACCAATCCCGTTGACAAATCGCGCCTTTCCATTTCATCCAACAAAGTCCCTAACAACATAGCTCCGGTTGCCCCAAGCGGATGCCCAAGCGCAATGGCTCCTCCATTCACATTAAGGATACTGCTATCAATGTCAAGATCGTTTTGGAATTTGAGGACGGGTGCCGCAAACGCTTCATTCATTTCCCATAGGTCAATATCTCCCGTGCTCATACCTGCCAACTGTAAAGCCTTGCGGGCAGCAGGAGTAGGCCCTTGCAACATGATCGTAGGTTCGCTAGAAACAATCGCAGCCGCCCGAACTTTTGCCCTAGGTTTCAGGTTCATCTTTTTACCGACTGCCTCATTCCCGACCAAAACCAAGGCCGCTCCATCTACAATACCAGAAGAATTTCCGGCCGTATGTACATGATGAATTTTTTCCACATAAGGATATTTCCGTAAGGCCATTTCATCAAAACCCAATGCACCCGTTTCTGCAAAAGCAGGCTTCAAGCCCTTCAGTTTTTCCAGCTTCGTATCCGGCCTGATATACTCATCCTTATCCAAGATCGTCAAACCGCTTCTATCCCGAATAGGCACAAGAGATTTATCAAAATAGCCATTATCCCTAGCATGGGCTGCCCGCCGCTGTGATTCAGCCGCATATTTGTCGAGCATATCCCTTGAGTAGCCCTCAATGGTAGCGATCAGATCGGCACCAACACCCTGCGGCACATAGCCCACTTCACTGATCACGCCCGGATCAAAAAGCAAAGCCCCTCCATCACTTTCCATAGGCACACGACTCATACTCTCGACTCCACCAGCCAACACAAACGACTCCCAACCCGAACGGATTTTCATAGCCGCAAGATTCACTGCCTCCAAGCCGGAAGCACAAAACCGATTGATCTGCATGCCCGGCACACCATTATCCCATCCAGCATACAGTGCAGCAGCCTTGGCAATATCACCCCCCTGTCCACTCACCGGTGTAACACAACCGATCACGATATCGTCGATGAGTTGAGTGTCTAGTTCATTACGTTGTGCTATAGCCTTCATCACCGTCACCAGTAAATTGATGGATTTCACCTCGTACAGGGATCCCGTAGATTTTCCTTTTCCACGCGGTGTCCTCAAGGTATCATATATATAGGCTTCTGTCATAAAGAACCAAATATTAATTTTGAACAATTAAAACGCAAAAATATCAATTAATTTGGAAAAATAAATTTTCTTTTCTCCCTCGCTCATCCTGCCCCCTTTAAAAGGAATCTCCGCCCACAACAAAAAATTTATTTTAATGATATTAATTTTACTTTGTTACTTTATTATGAGCACTTTATGTTCTTTTTCCTTGACGAAAAAGAACCAAAAAGTCAAGACTGTTTTCATTTTTTAACGCTACAAAATTGGCAAAATCCTGAACAAAATAAACTCGCTTCGCTCAAACAATATTTTGTTTTTAACGGATTTTCACCAATTTTTCCACTAAAATGAAAAAGGTCGAAATTTTAGAGCATATTAGCATTGAAAATTCAAACACAATCCTGATTTTTTATAACTGATAAAGTAGTATTAAGATCCAGAAAAATAATTTCAATTTGAATTTTGTTCCAAGAATCATTGATGTCTATCTTTTTTCTACGGGAACGTACCTATCTATGTTGGATTTCGTCGTAAAAAAGATGACTTCAGTATAGAATCGTATGGAATTCCCTATTTGTTATGGTATTTTTGCATAACTTTTTATTGTAATCTAATCATCTAAACTAAACATTATGGCCAGAAGAAGAAAATCACAAATGACCGTTACCAGCAGATTTCTGATCTTCCTTATCATATTTGCACCGCTGGCCTATATCGGGGCCTCCTTCATTAATGGGGAAGATGGTATCCAAAACATTAAAAATATTTTCGGTGGTGAGGACAAAACAGAAAGTCAGGAAGTTGTGGAAAAAGTTGATCCTACCGAACTCAAGGCAGAAATTGCTCGTCTGGAAAGGGTAATTAAGGAAAGGGATGCTCGGATTGAGATTTTGGAGGAGGAGTTAAGGAATAAGGAGGAGTAAGGAATCAAGTAAAAAAAGGGCGTTTTTGATCTTTAAAAGCAGTCTATTAATTAACCTATTATACTTAGAACATTTGCTGGCACTCATTTCACATGTCAGATGTTGGACCTGCTTGACAAGTCACGCAGACAGGCGCTGCTCTGCTAAAAACTTAGTAATCTGCCAGAGAACAAGTACGAATTCGCCTGACATCTGCCAGCGAAGCAATCCGATGTCTATACCTTCACAATCAAAGTTAACAATCAATCCCCCCTATGACAATCGCATAAAATCTAGTAAGATCGTGTACGATTTTTTATAAATCTATGAGTCCACACCACGGATTTATCAGATTTACACAGATTAGCCCTCAATACGCAAAAATCCGTATAGTAACCTGCCTGACTCTCGGCACGAAGGCAGATAGAGCACCGCCGCCAAAGGCAAGAGTTCTTAACACTTCAATTTAGTGATTCTCTTGGAAAACTTATACATCTTTTTTTATCAATATTTACCGCCTCCGGTTTATTGCAAATCTAAAGGAAGTCAGGTCTGTGGCCATCTGTGTAATCTGTGGTGAATTATTTTTTATGCGATTGCCTTATCAATCCCTCCATATATTTTGCAAAGCAAATCTTATTCCTTACTTTAGCTTCATCTCTTGAACAACTATTCAAATTGCATTTCTTAAACCTTCACTTATGGCAAACTACACCTTAAAAATTAACGGCGTAAAAAAACAGGTCGATGTTGATCCTACGACGCCCCTACTCTGGGTACTTAGAGATCACCTCAAATTAGTTGGTACCAAATATGGATGTGGGATTGCTGCTTGTGGTGCTTGCACGGTTCATCTTGACGGTGTCGCCATGCGCTCCTGCTTCTTACCCGTTTCGCGAGTAGGCGATAAAGCCATCACCACCATTGAGGGCTTATCCGAAAATGGAGATCATCCTGTACAAAAGGCATGGCTCCAACATGATGTACCCCAGTGCGGCTATTGTCAAGCAGGACAAATTATGACGGCTGCTGCCCTGCTTCAAGAAAATCCGAATCCTAGCGATACAGAAATTGAAACAGCTATGAATGGGAATATTTGTCGTTGTGGTACATATACTAGGATAA
>JAHDGC010000057.1:6548-16250 GCA_020627865.1 Saprospiraceae bacterium
GGGAAGGGATAGTAAATGTATCTATATATGGCAAGCAGTATAATAGCCTGCATATTTGTCGCACAACGGCCAAGAGTGTTAGTTGTTAGTGATTGGTTCGCACTTTCTTGGCTTCTGATCTTTAAATCTATACTTGCTTGGTTATTTTCACGAATTGAATTTAACATAGAAAATCAAAAAGAGTTCTGTAGGAACGACATATCATTGCCAGTGATGCCAATCTCTGGAAAATTTAGAACACAAATTAATTATCATAAAAAATGAAAATCATAAAAACATCATATAACAGAAGATCATTTTTAAAATCAACAGCATTGGCCGGCGGCGGCATGATGTTGGGGTTTAACTGGTTTGCCGGCTGTAAACCTGCAACAGAGGAAGGAAAAGCAGCCGTAAATGCTGTACGAGAAATGCCAAAGGAATGGTTTGAACTCAATGGATTTTTAAAAATTGGTGAAAATGGTTTGGTCACGATTATGTCTCCCAATCCGGAAATTGGTCAGAATGTGAAAACTTCCATGCCGATGATCGTGGCAGAGGAACTGGATGTGGATTGGAAAGATGTTGTTGTAGAACAGGCTCCGCTCAATACGGAATTATACTCCCGACAGATAGCAGGAGGTAGCCAAGCGATCCGGCAAGGTTGGCAAGGGTTACGAATGGCTGGTGCTACGGCGAGGCATATGCTCAAGGAAGCTGCGGCAAAAGCATGGAAAGTTCCAGTAGAAGAAATTACCACAGAAGCGGGTATGTTGCATCATAAAAATAGTGGTAAATCAATGGGCTTTGGTGAAGTGGCTTCGGCTGCTGCTAACATTCCAATACCGGAAGAAGTGTCTTTAAAAGAGCACAAGGATTTTAAAATTATCGGTACTTCTCGCAAAAATGTAGATGGTTTAAAAATTGTAACCGGTCAGCCTTTATTCGGATTGGATTACGAGCAGGAAGGCATGCTCATTGCTATGATTGTGCATCCTCCGGCTTTCGGGATGAAGCCCAAATCTGTGGACGATGCTGCTGCAAAAGCAATGCCCGGTATCAAGGATATTTTTACCATAAAAACTTTTAAAGAAGGATACCAAAAAAGTGCTTTGGATACCAGCGCTTTTACGGATCTTGTTGTTCTTGTGGGCAACACCACGTGGGAAGTCATGAACGCCAAAAAGGCATTGAAAATAGAATGGGCAGCTGCTGGAGATCGGGTCGAATCCGTGATGGGTTTTTCTGGTAAAACAAATGATATCAACATTCCCGGTGCAATGGAAAATACGGAAGGGCATCGTTCCAAAATGGAAGGGGTTGATGCAAAATTGGTGAAGGAAGTTAGAAAAGATGGCAATCCTGAAGCGGCTTTTAAAAATGCCGCCAAGATTATAGAACGGACTTATTCCGCTCCTTTCCTCGCACACAATTGCATGGAACCAATGAATTTCTTTGCCAACGTAACAACAGATAAAGCGGAACTGGTTGGCCCGATTCAAACGCCTGAATTTATGGAGAAAAGTGTCTCGGCTCGATTAGGTATTCCTCCTGAAAATATTGATATCCAAATGACCCGCATGGGTGGCGGATTTGGTCGCCGCTTGTATGGTCATTTTCTGGTAGAAGCTGCCGTGATTTCTCAAAAAGTCAAGGCTCCAATCAAGTTGATTTATTCCCGTGAAGATGACATGACCCAAGGGATTTATCGCCCTGCTTATCATGCGACTTACCGTGCCGCACTAGACAAGGATAACAATTTGATTGCATTTCATGTACGGACGGGTGGCATTTCTGATAGTCCGCTTGCCGCTAATCGATTCCCTGCCGGAGCACTAGACAACTATCTTGCAGAAGAATGGAAATTGGATTCCAATATTTCTGTTGGTGCTTTCCGTGCGCCTCGTTCCAATTTTATCGCGGGTGCAGAACAATCTTTCCTCGATGAAGTTGCGGAGGAAGCGGGGAAAGATCCGATTGCATTTCGATTGGAGTTGCTGGAAAGGGCGAAGCAAAATCCGGTTGGCGAAAACAATGATTATGATGCAGCACGCTATGCGGGTGTCTTGGAATTGGTACGGGAAAAATCAGGATGGGGCAATGCGAATAATGCGGCTCTCCATAGGGGCGTTTCTGCTTATTTTTGCCACAACACTTATATTGCCCAAATTCTAGATATGACCGTCAAAGATGGCAAACCTAAAATCGAAAATGTGCATTGTGCTATTGATTGTGGGATTGTTGTTAACCCAGATGCGGCAAAGAACATGGCTGAAGGTGGCATCGTTGATGGCATCGGGCACGCGCTTTATAGTGAAATGACTTTTAAAGACGGTGTTCCACAACAAAGTAATTTCAACAAGTATCGACTGATCCGTCATAGTGAGGCGCCAAAATCCATCGAGGTTTATTTTGTAGATAATGGCATTGATCCAACGGGCTTGGGCGAACCGCCATTTCCTCCGATTATGGGTGCGGTGGCCAATGCCCTATATCGTGCTACTGGGAAGCGGTTTTATCACCAGCCGTTTCTTGGAGATAAGGGGGTTTTGGGATAAAATGATTTGTTATTAGATATTGGGATCGCATATTCTTGGCCTTCTGTTTCTTGAACCGAAGTATTGCGACTGATGCAATCCGTATCGCAAGCATATTGTTGATTATTGAGCGGAGTGGTTGAAAGAATAACGCCCCTTTTCAAGAATGATTGTAGAAAATTAATATTCAAAATCCTACAGTTATGATGTCAGATATATATTGGATAAACGAAAAAAATATTGGAGAAAAAAGAATTGGAACAATGGCCAGACCAAGGGGGAATGATTGGCTAGATGATGAAATCAAATGGTTAAAAATTAGGGAAATAGATTGTTTGGTTTCGCTTTTAGAGCATTCTGAAGAACGGGAATTGGAACTTCAAAAAGAAGCAGAAATATGTGAGAAATGGGGAATAGAGTTTATTAATTTTCCAATAGAAGATGTAAACATTCCGAGTGACGAAAAGGGCTTTATCCAATTAGCGATAAATCTATCGAACAAATTAAGAGAACATAAAAAAGTGGTCATTCATTGCCGGATGGGAATAGGAAGATCTTCCATGCTGGCAGCAGCAATAATGATAAATCTCGGATATAAAGGTGAAAATGTTTTTGAGATAATCGGCAAACACCGGAAATTAGAAGTTCCAGATACTGGGGAACAAAAAAACTGGATTCTCTCTTTAGAGAAAAAATTAAATGTAGAAAAATAAATTCAAGTACCTACCAAAAACGTGACGAAAAATTAACTATAATGTTTCAAAATAAAAAAATTTGATTGACTTAGAAACATTGTAATATAATCAATATATCATATTCCCAAATCAGTATTTCAAAAAATTGCCACAGAACTTTAAACCTTAACTCAGAAACTCCGTTAAAATCAGGGAATATACACCTTATTCAGCCCTTATTATCACTTTATGCCCAATTCATACCTATAAAAATTAGGGAAATTTGTATATTTGCGGCTGATTTCTCAAAATGTATTTATATCACTTAAAATAAATCTCATGCAAGGAGTTGAAAAAACTTTAAAATACAAAGTTAAAGACATAGCACTGGCCGAATGGGGTCGTCGCGAAATGGATCTAGCCGAAGCAGAAATGCCAGGTTTAATGTCTCTTCGTGAGCAATATGGCAAGACCAAGCCACTGAAAGGCGCTAGAATTGCCGGTTGTTTGCACATGACCATCCAGACTGCTGTTTTGATCGAAACATTGGTAGAATTAGGAGCCGATGTTACCTGGTCTTCCTGCAATATTTTCTCTACACAAGATCATGCTGCTGCTGCTATTGCTGCTGCTGGAATTCCTGTTTTTGCCTGGAAAGGAATGAATGAGGAGGAATTTGACTGGTGTATCGAACAAACTTTGCATGCTTTCCCTGATGGGCAGCCATTGAATATGATCCTAGATGATGGTGGTGACTTAACCAACATGTGTTTGGATAAATACCCAGAATTGGTTAAAAATATTCGTGGCATCAGTGAGGAAACAACTACAGGTGTACACCGTTTGTATGAGCGCGTAAAAAATGGTACCGTGCCATTGCCTGCAATTAATATTAATGACTCTGTGACCAAGTCTAAGTTTGACAACAAGTATGGTTGTAAAGAGTCTTGCGTGGATGCAATCCGTCGGGCAACCGATATTATGATGGCTGGTAAAGTTGCCGTTGTAGCTGGATATGGTGATGTTGGAAAAGGTTCTGCGGCTTCGCTTCGCGGTGCTGGATGTAGAGTTATTGTTACAGAAATTGATCCGATTTGTGCGTTGCAAGCAGCAATGGATGGATTTGCCGTTAAGAAAATGGAAAATGCAGTAAAAGAAGCCAACATCGTGGTTACGGCTACCGGAAATAAAGACATCCTTACGGAGCGTCATTTCCGGGCGATGAAAGATAAAACCATTGTTTGTAATATTGGCCACTTCGATAATGAAATCGACATGGCTTGGTTGAACGAAAAATCTGGTGCTGCTAAAATGGAGATCAAGCCACAGGTGGATAAATATACCCTTGAGGGCAAAGACCTGATCGTATTAGCAGAAGGTCGTTTGGTCAACTTGGGTTGTGCAACAGGTCATCCATCTTTCGTGATGTCGAACTCTTTCACTAACCAAGTTTTGGCTCAGCTAGAATTGTGGGAAAATACGGACAAGTACGAGAACAAAGTGTACATGTTACCGAAGCATTTGGATGAGCAAGTAGCGCGTTTGCACCTTGCTAAAATCGGTGTAGAACTGGAAGAACTGAACAAAGAACAAGCGGATTATATCGGCGTGCCACAAGCAGGGCCGTTTAAGCCGGAGTATTACAGGTATTAATAACAAATGTTGTCTTTTAAGACGAACATTTTTATGATAGTGAAAAGTAGAAAGGTGCTCCTTCGGGAGTGCCTTTTTTTGTGGGAGGGGTGTACAGGTACGCAATGAACATGGCGAAGAAGAAAACAGGGATGATGAGGAGCATGTATATGGTAGGCATAGGGTTAGATGTTAGATCGCTGCGCTTTTAGATGTTAGACCTGCCTGTGTGGACGCACAGCAGGTGTTAGAATGAATTATGAACTACTACCTCGTTTCATAATCCCGCAGGTTACGCGAACCACTTTGCCGATCTTTAATATACTTAAGTGAGCTGCCAAGGATGAACCGGCCAAAGAAAGTTGCCTTTTTCAAATGAGATGACGCTTCTTGCAATCGTTCATGATGATACTTTCCTGAGATCAATTGTTGGCTTAGCAACAAAATATAATTCGTCAGCAATCGCATTTCCAGATAATCCGAATCTTTTTCCTTTTCTGCCGCTACGATCTTACGCAATTCCTCACAATAGACCCTTGCTTGTTGTTCTAGTTTTTCCAAAGGCAGTGCACCTAATTCCGAGAAGGTCGTTTTGCTGTAAATATAAAAAGTCAGTAATGTTTTATAATACATAGACAGCAGATTATTCCGGAAAGGATAATCTTCAAAGTTTCCATTGTTTTTATAAAATGACTGTTCGAGGTATTCTGCTTGATAAAAAGATTTAAAATCGTCAACTTTTTCTAGCGCCACCTCAAAGGATGAAATTCCCTCCGAATGAGAAGCAACTCTGAAAACCGCCTTTTCGAAGATAAATATTGTTTTACAAAGTTTCAAGCGCGGGTTCTTCCCATTCAACTTGATGGCCTCTTCTAACAAGTTATCAATATAATTCAATTCATGATCTAAGCCATCCTCAGAATACTTTAATTTGGTCACACTCTTAAAAGTATATAAACCGTGTCGGTTGGCGAGATGGTTCAGGTAATTTACTTCTTCCAACAAATGCGTATTGGCCGGAACATCCGAATACTCCTTAAGGTATCGGCGGGTAACAATTTCCACAATCGTCCAATCTCGCAACAAGGCAGAACACAGTATGCGCAAGTACAACAATAAATAATTATCACTTTTAATGCTTTTCAGTTTTTTAGCATCAAAACTATAGATATGATTTTCTGCTGTTTTCGTTAGCAATTGCGCCTTAAAAAAACCTTCGGGAATTTGGAAAACATTTTGGCAGGTTCCTTTTTTAGAAGAGCTGAGTAAATATCTTTTCTCGCCCAAGCCATCTTTTTCTATGGATAATATCTTGGCCTTAAAATTATGACATAAACTTTCGGCATTGATGACCAGGTAATTTTTCAAGACCTCATCTATAATCTCTTCGTTAAGATTTCTAACGGTAGAATAAAGATTATCGAAACCAATCGTGTTGAGGGAATCAAAAAGCCGCTTATCTTTCTTGGTCAGGTTCGAGTCTCCCGACTCCCGCTCCTGCACATCTTCAATATTTTCTGCCAACATTAAGTTCTGCCGAAGCTCAATCCACTGGTCTTTAATTTCACTTAGCTTTTTATGATCTTGCTCCTTTAATGCTGCCCCCTCTAAATAATCACTTGACCGATTGAGTTCCTTAAAATAATCCCCAACCAATCTACAAAAATCATTATGATTTTTATTATCTCCCCCACCCTTCCAAGTATGCTTAATTTGATTAATTAACAAAGTGGGATAACGCACGTAGATAATGTCCCGGAAGTCATTTGCAATTCTATTACCCATCTGAACGGTATTCTCAAAAAAATCAATAATGGACTTGCTAAAGATATTCAGTACTCTGGAAGAACTCAACATCGAAGTCCGGTAAGCGATATTGTTTTCTTTGAGATAAATATTAACAGTACAGACATAGGCCAGCGCCTTACAATCAATCTTCAAAGCATCGGAGGAATTCCGACCAATATTAAAAACAGAAAGCACTTCATAGAAAAAATTATACAAGCGCTCATCATAATCTATTTCCCTTAAAATTTGCTCCAAGCCCTCATCTTCCTCAACAATATAATTCCATTTAAAATCTTTAGGCTCCACCACCACACCACCTTCAAAGATATCCTTAAACCGCTGTAATTTATTCAATTGCTCCGTGAATTTCAAAATAAAGACATTGATAAACCGATGCTCAGAGTTCTTAATTTTCTTGATGAATTTCTCGGCCTTTTCTTCATTACTTTTTCCTGTTGGTCGGTAACCCTCAAAGAATTTGGTTAACTCATCAGAAATATTATTTTTCAGGATGCCCTTCATCAAGAAACTTTTATAAGCAAAAATCTCGTAGATATGCGCCGGGTGAATGATATTGTCTAAAACATTTTTCGTCTTTACCTGTTTTTTACCAAAAAGCACCTCAAGTCGATATTTTCTTTCCATTGCTTTCTCCAGCAAATGCTTCTTATCATACTTGTCCTTATCTATCCGAAATATATATTTCCAAATATGTTCATAGGGATCAACATACCCTTGAAATTCCGTACTGTCGACAACATATACCAAGGACTTTATACCCCGCGACTCTAGTTTAAAATCTTCTATAAGTCTATGCAAGGTACAAGAAAGCAGGTATAACTGACTGATTCTTTCATTGACAAATGTATCCCGCTTATTGATCCTGTCTTCAATATTATATTTCAGATTTAAGTTATCCGCAGTATCCTTAAGTTCAAACATAAAGCTACGCTTCTTACTGAAATATTCAATCAGATCGTCCTTATGCTCATGCAGTATTCCTAATGTACTTCTTAAATATCCCATAGTTGTCTTGTTATAAATTCGATGGTCTATTTTGCTGATCTCTCACATAATCCTGTACCAACGCCTCTATTTGTTTACTGTTTTTCATGTTCACCATTTTCGCATCATCTGTTATCCAAGCCCCTAAACTTAATTCTTCATTTTCCACCAATGGTTTTAGGCGCAATTCCTCATTTTCGGTCAAGGACAATAGTCTAACATTATTCTTACGCAACAACTCATCTCCCAAAAGCGAAACATACTTCCGCTCAAAATTATGCTTACCTAACAAATAATAATCGTTCAGGCCACTTTTATAATCCTGTTCTGAAATAATCCCGTCTAGTCTAAAATCATTAATCAATGAAAATATTTTTTTCATGGATAAAATGCCCTTCCTTTTCCTTATGCGTTCCTGTTCTTCAGTCAATGCTCCTTCCACAAGGTTATGCTCATTTATAAACTGATCGTAAACATCAAGTTGATCATGCAAATAAAACATCCAAGCCTCTGGTTTATGGATTAACATCCATGCATAATAGTAAAAATTAACGCGGGATAACTCCTTATAATCACTCAAGGTATAGGGATGAAAAATTGAATTTTCTCTAGTCACAAGTGCCTTATGGAGCCAATCAAGATCGAGATATTTCCCACGCTCGGATTTCGCATATAAATGCACCCACCCTACAATCGTGGATAGGAAATACTTGTATTCGTTTATGTATCTCTTTTCTGACTTAGTCTTTCCGACAACAAACGGTGGCATCACCTTTGGAAGCGAATACTTCAGCGTATTCAACAGATGCCCTACATTATCAGTATTCCGATCAATATCAAAAACATATGCCCCCAACCGCAGCAATTCTGTGAAATTAGCCAGAGATGGCCATTCGTAAAGATGGAGTTTACGAAAAAAAACGGAGGTCTGCCCCTTCAGGTCGGCGTAATAATCGGGTTCCCGCCTCAGATTCGGGATCATATCCACAAGAAGTTCCTTGAATCTTTGATCTCTTCCTAAGCGAAAAGACCGAAAGGAAAACTCTGCCTGCTGATAATTTTTCAACAAAAAAGAATCCCATTCACTAACATCCAAAATGTATTCTAATTGTTTAATATTTTCCTCGGTTCTATTCATACCTTACGAATTGCAATTTTTGCACCCATCTGTGAAAATTCAATATCGTCATTACTATTATAATCTAACTGTTGATGCACATACTGAATCACACTTTTCTGGTCTATCCTGCTACCCACACCCACATCATATAAGATAATATCTACAACTTCCAGCAAGCCCATTTCTCTAAAATATTTATGCGGCACAAGGGCTTCCGGTACCCCTCTTTCTATCATATCAATATTCACTGTTGCTCCCCAGTCCAGTCCAATACCTTCCGGTTTCCCACAATAAGCCACACGAGAAGGGCTACACAGAAAATTGGGTTTCAACAACTTATCATGTTTCACCTTGAATACCAGACCGGCCACATTATTACAATCAAAATTGTTTGGATGACAATAATGATCCAATCCAAGTTGATAAATGACCTTTTGTAAATCAAGACTGCCTTCCTTTATCGCGTCATACGTTGTACACCAAAAAGCACTTTCATCATAAAAATCACTCAGTGCTACATCCTCATCCTCAATCCTTTCCTCGATTTTAAGCCTTAGCTTAGTCGGTTTTTTAAACAATATATCGAACTGATCATTGGTATAATCATGGAAAAACACACGCTTGACATTGAGTTTCGACCACAGGCTAAATAGCATCGTATCCTTCGAAATAGGAATGTCAACATGAAATGATAGTTTTTGTTCATACTTCATGGCTGAGGCATGCCTTTTAGGATTATGGTTTTCAAAAGGATCCAGAATATGTTTTATACCAGCTTCCGAGATAAAACCATGCTGAATTTCATAAACAGCATTCGGGAATATGACACAATCTTCTTTTTTTGATTCAGCTTGGTAATTATATAGTATACGGAATGTATCCATTAGCTTGTTATTTGTATTTATCTCTCTTAGTAACGATCAAATAATAACTTAACGATTTATCTCTAATACTTTGCCCTCATACT
>JAHDGC010000935.1 GCA_020627865.1 Saprospiraceae bacterium
GGAAATCTTACCAAAAATCCGGAGGATATTTTAACGACCAAAAGCGGACTCCCCATTGGCTATTGGAAAGGCTCTGCCCTGTCCATGGTGTTGGATATGCTCGCCACGCTGCTTTCCGCAGGAAGGTCTACCTATAAATTAGGCATGGAAGAACACGAATATGGGGTCTCACAGATTTTTCTGTGTATGGATGCAGCAACTTTTCAAGATGGAGAGCTAGAGGAACAACTGTTGGAAGAAATCATTTCATACACCAAAGATATTACACCTACCCAACCGGGTGGAAAAACGTACTATCCCGGTGAAAAATCCCTAGCCAATAAAATTGAAAACGAAAAAAACGGAATGCAGGTCAGTGAAGAGATTTGGAATAGGGTAATTCACCTTTTGAACAATTAAAAAACAAGACCATGAAAAATAGCAGAAGAGACGCCCTTCGTAAATTAACAATGGTGCCCGCACTTGCTGCGGCTCCCACCTTATTTGGGGCTTCAGCCAGTAAAAGGGCAACACCTGTTTCCACGGAGCAGCGAGTGCAATACAGCGTTAATGCCTACTCTTTTAATGATGAATTTAAAAGCGGGAAAATGGATCTGTTCGATATGATGGAGTTTGCCGCGGATATTGGACTCAATGCCGTGGATTTAACTTCCTACTATTTTTCAACCTATCCAAACCTACCCGATACGGCTGAGATTTTTGCGTTAAAAAAACGTGCGTTGGAATTGGGTTTGAACATCTCATGGACCGGAGTACGGAATAATTTCGTCACCGCAGATGTGACAGCAAGGGAAAAAGACCGACAAATGATCAAAGATTGGTTGGCGATTTCTTCTCAAATAGGTTCCTCCATCTTACGAATGTTCACGGGCAGGAATATTCCCGAAGGCTACACCAAAGACCAGGTAAAAGCGTGGCTGGTAGAAGAATATAAGTTATGCGCCCAGTATGGGGCAGAAGTTGGGGTCATTGCCGCTTTACAAAACCATAATGAATTTTTGTTTACGGCCGATGAAGTTATCGATATCGTAAAACGGGTGGATTCAGAATGGTTTGGACTTATTCTGGACACTGCGTGCCTGCGCACTACAGCCGACCCCTATGCCGAAGCGGAAAAATTGGCACCTTATGCCAATTATTGGTTTATTAAAGAGCATGTATATCCTAATCAGGAGAAAACACCGACGGATATGGCCAAGATGGCGGCCCTGATCAAAAAACAAAGATTCCAAGGGTATGTTTCTTTTGAAAGCCTATCGGATGGTGACCCTAAAGTGATTCTTAAAGAAATATTGGCCGATTTTAAACGGGAATTCAACAAGGGCTAAATTCTCAAAACTGGAAACTTCGGTCTTTATCGTAATTTTCTTCATAGCCTGCCCATTTAATGCCCGCGTTTAGATTTTTTGGATGACCAACTGCAGCTGCACTAGACGCCAATAGCCCATGCTTTATAAAAGCTCGTAAAGAACTATTTTCTATACGGTTAGTTTAATTGATGTTCTGCAAGTTTCCTGCGGATGAAATCCACATCAGCTTTAAGCTTTGCAACCAAAATTTTCTGTTGTTGCAATAGCGATAATCCTTCTTCCGCCGTACTTAATAATTCGTGTTCCACATGAAGTGTAATCGGTGCAACAATGCCCAATTTTTTTAGGGTTTTAAAATATAAATCAAAATCGACGATACCCTCCCCGAGCGGAAGTTTTTTGACTTTTGATTGGCCTCCAGTAACATCCCAAGTAAAATCCTTTATCGCGAGCGAACCTATGTTTCCTGCCAATAGGTGTAGAGCTGTTATCCACGATTTGTTTCCTTCGCAAACCGCATGTCGAATATCAAACTGATTGCTCATCCACACTTTGGGAGTATGGTCTAGTACTTCCGCCAAATCCCACATAGAAGCTCCGAACCAAGTCCCTGCATGATTTTGATAGCCTCCTTGGATTCCTATACGTTTATTCATTTCTCCAAGTGCTACCATTTCGTCTTTTATCTTTTCAATGGAAGATCGCACCCCCAGCCCCATATCATATTTATAGTACCCCAAACGATAATGTTTAATTCCATTTTGAGCAGCGGTGGACAAAACCTTTTCAGCCAATGGATCATTAGCCTTCGTAATGTTGCTTACCATCATCTCAGGGGTTAATCCTTTTTGTTTTGCCATTTCAATGAATTTGGGCAAATCGTCTTCTACCTGCTCCGGTAGCACACAACCTTTTGGCCTAACGGTGGGGTCTAATCCATCAAGCCCTGCCATTTTTAGCGTATCCATCGTAAATTCCCAGTCATATTTATCGAGTGGTTTGGTAAAGAAATTAATGGGGTATGGTTTTGCCTTGTCCACCTTTCTAGATGCCGCAAGGACCTTTGAAAAGGGAACAGCTGCTGCAGCGAGGGCTGTTTGTTTTATGAATTTTCTTCGATTTTGCATACGAATCTTTATTAGTTGGTTTGCTATTCAAGCTGTGTTAATCATTTACGGTATGAACGATTTAAAATACTTAACGTCAATGTGTTGTACTTAGTTTTGTTTGTATAAGGAGTATTGTTTACATG
>JAHDGC010000936.1 GCA_020627865.1 Saprospiraceae bacterium
CGCCAATTGGATTTAAGAAAACGATTAGTCCAGATATATTGGGACAAATTCCTTTTTTGAATTTGATGGTGTTTTATCTCCAAAAAATAGAAAGTGCAGGGGAAATAAAATTGACGACTAAGGGGAATTTGCCCAGAAAGCTTTGCCATGAACTATACGATACCGGTATTATCAAAGAAAGGTATATTGAAAATGGGATTGCAAAACTGAGTAAAGAAGCGGATAGTGTCGTCATCCAAACGGTTAAGATTATTGGTTTTATAAGTGGATTGACTAAAAAAAGAAATAACAAATTGACCTTAACAACAGTAGGCAAAAAATTGGTTAAGGAAGAAGCCAGACGGGAACTTTTTGAAATGATATTCAAAATCAATTTCCAAAAATACAACATGGGCTTCCATGATGGCTACCCTGAAAATGTTGGGGTGCAAAATACTTTTGGGTATACCCTTTATTTGTTGCTTCGATACGGAACAAAGCAACGAAAATTTGCATTTTACTTTGAGAAAAACTTGCAAGCTTTTCCTTTTATGCCTGAGCGGTTTATGGATGATTGGGGTAAACCAGAAAGACGTTACAAGCTTTGTTATAAGATTAGGATATTTAAGCGGTTTTTAAATTATTATGGTTTTCTTGATTATAATGGAGATGACATATCGGGGGTGTCTGACGCGCCAATTGATATAAAAACCACAAAAGTCTTTCGGGCAATTTTTGAAATCCGGAAAGATAAATTTATGTTTAGCAAGACAAAGCATCAGGCCTAATTTTATCTGAAAAATCCCATATTCCAAGGCTTCCATTTTCTTTGTACCAAAGCAAAGGCTTCCTTTTCCTGTCTGCCCGTTTTAAGAAAGACCAAGCCCATATGAAACAAGTCGATACTCAAGGTGACTTTTGAATGTTGCTGTATTTCTTGCCAAGCTTGTTGCATGCCATCCGACCAATTAATATCATCAAAAATAATAACCGTATCTTCATGGCAATAGGGTAGACATTGTTGAAAATATTGCAGTGTAGCCGCATGACTATGATGCCCGTCAATAAAAATAAAATCTAATGATTTTGCGGTCTCCAAAACGGCAGGCAAGGTTTTCGTGAAAGGCCCAGTTTTCTGAATAATATTTTCTCTTTTAAAGAAACCAAAATTCCTTTTGGCAACAGCTGAAATATTCGGGCAACCTTCCAAGGTGTATACTTGAGATCTACCATCAGCCATAGACAAATAAAGGGTCGAAACCCCCAAAGACGTTCCCAATTCCAAGATCGTCTTCGGTTTGAAATGTAAAACCATCCGGAACAAAAGCTGACATTTCCACGAACCCGAAACCGCTGATTTTGCAATATCCCGAATAGCGCGTTTTTTATCATTGTTCACCCTAGAACCTGCTCCGAAATCCGTTACCGATATGACATTTTTATCCACGAATAATTTCTGTCGTAAAGCCTCGATTCCAGAAAAGGCATAATATTGCCGCTGGTCTTCCAATACATTTTCTGCGAAAGCATAAACAAACGGAGAATGTATGTTATAAATGGTTTTGGCACCGGCGAAAAACGCGAGGTATCGCCGGGCCATTTGTATGTTTGATGTATCTTTCAATATCGTATTTTGTGAACAATGATTTTACAAAAAAGATTAAATGTGTATATTGCTAACCAAAAGGGCTAGGAAATTGTTTCCTTAATTCCTTAATGGTTAAGGAAAATCACTGTTAATTTAACCATTTAGTATATCACCGTAGAAACGCGATGCATCGCGTTTCTACGGTGAACGTGAAAATTAATGCTACTGCCTACAACTACAACTCGGGCGCATAAAACTATTCGTCTCCAAGAAGAAAGGATAAGCATTGCCACTACCTTCTTTTTCCCAATAAAACTGTGTCCTTTTCTTTTCTGTCAAGCCAATTTCATGCATGGTTTCCGTATCGTACATCCTGCCATTGATAACAGTATACTTCACAAACTCTGAATTGTAAATATCCTCAAGCGGGTTTTTATCCAAGACAATTAAATCCGCCAGTTTCCCGGCTTCGATAGAACCGATTTCCTTATCCATACCAATATAAGCTGCTCCTTGAATAGTCGCTGCTTTAAGCGCTTGCATATTGCTCATGCCACCCTGTGCCAGCATCCAAAGTTCCCAATGTGCACCAATCCCCTGAATCTGTCCATGCGAACCCAAGTTGATATCGACGCCTGCTTCCTGAAGCTTGTTACAAGACTTCGAAACCAGAATATGCCCGTTCTCATATTCCTCATCAGGAATCATTGTCCGGTGCCTAGAACGAGAGTCAATAATCGGACGAGGGGTAAAGGTCAGTAATTTTTCTTTCTCCCAAACATTTGTATTTTGATACCAATAATATTCTCCATTGATGCCTCCATAATTCACAATCAATGTCGGCGTGTTGCCGGTTTCCGAAGCCGCCCAAAATTTGATGACATCATTATAGAGTGGGGCAACGGGTATATTGTGTTCAACGCCGGTATGTCCATCGGCCACCATAGATAAATTATGATAGAAAAAAGAACCCCCTTCGGGATAAACCAT
>JAHDGC010000058.1:0-11642 GCA_020627865.1 Saprospiraceae bacterium
TGGTTTGGCAGTTTCAAGCAATGTATTAGATTAAAATTGTATTTGTTTCAACAATTCAGCTGCAAAAAATGGCGGTGTCGTTATCAATGAAGTGCTCTCTGGTTCTTGTACAAATATGTATAAAAACTGTCAATTTTATAACAATGTGGCAACATCAATCGGAGGCGTAATTTCAAACCAAGGAGATGTGTTGGGGAATGTCATTTCAAACGATTTCCTGAATTGTGTGTTTTATGATAATGATGCCAATATTGGTCCTTGTATCTATAATATCGGAGGAGCCGGTGAGGTCAATAGTTGTACTTTTTATCTAAACCGGGCACCCGCAATCAGTGGGTATAATAACAGCATTGCTGTAAGCAATAGTATCTTTTGGGGCCCCGCAGATGGTAACGCTGTTAGTACTACAGGTAACGTTTCAGGGAATATTATCAAAGGAGATTCGGGGAGTGATAATTTTGATGTCGATCCTTTATTCTTCGATGAAGCCGCCCGAAATTTCAGGATCAGACCTTGTTCGCCTGCCATTGATGCTGGCTTCAATAATAGTTTATCCGAAACGGATTTAGATCATCAAGATAGGGTTTATAACAATACGGTCGATATCGGTGCTTATGAGTTTTATGCAGCAAATCTTGGCTTAAGTCTTGTCGAACAATCTGGTGTGGTGTTGCCGGCAACACATAGTTATATGTCCTCGGATGGATGGCGGCATTTTTACAATTGTGAGGAAAGAAAGTTATTGCTCTCTATGTTCGAAACCAGTACTTTGCAATCTATGAATTTTGATGTCAGGGTAGGGGTAATGCCAAGTTATGGGGCTGCCGGAATGGATTTGACGACTGCTGATTATCACGATGGTGATGTGAAACGTTTCGCTATGAATCGGTATTGGGAAGTGGTGGATGCCCCTGTGCCAGATGCTCCGGTGTTCGTTCGTTTTTATTATACCGAACAGGATATTGAAGATGTGAAAAACAGTTTATTGAATATGGGTAGTTCCTACAGTGGGATAGAACAAGTTATGTTTTATAAAGTAGACCATTATAATGAACATCCATTGGAAGAAATTATTTTAGGTAATAACGGTTCTTATCAACAATATAATTACGGTATTGAAAGTGATCTTGATACCTGGGTGTCCGGTACTTTTGATGGGCATCATTATGCGGAGTTTAAGGTCAATTCTTTTTCTGGTGGGACAGGAGTTGTCTTGGATAATAGCATATCCTTGCCTGTTGTTTTATTGAATTTTACAGCGGAATTAGAAGGGGAGCAAACGGTTCGTTTGGATTGGAAGACTGCAACGGAATTAGACAGCGATTACTTTATCGTAGAGCATGCTACCGATGGGGTTCATTTTGAAACCTTGGAACTGGTTCCCGCCAATGGGAGTTCTGCCGAGCTGCAATCATATCGAACTTATGACAGATGGCCAGAGCGTGGGGAGAATTATTATCGTTTGAAACAGTATGATTATAATGGAAATTATTACTACTCCAATGTTGTGGTTGTACTGTTGGAAAATGTAAAAGAAAAACCAGTAGCCTTCCCAAATCCTATTCAAACGGGATTACAGGTGCAGTTGCCAAAAAGACTGAATGGAAAGGAAGTGAAAGTTGAGTTTATCGACCAAAGTGAAAGAGTTTTGGAAAAGAGGATCATTGCAGTTGCTAATAATGATCTATTGTATTTTGATTGTTGGGATTTGCACCCAGGAGCTTATTTTTTGACCATTACGGCAAAGAAATATTTTCATACAGAAAAGTTTGTTGTTGAAAATGGTAGATAGTAGATTTTTCGTCCCTTAATGTACTGTTCGCTACAACATATCCGAAGGATTGTTGTACGCGGAGCGATGTCCGATTCCCTCAAGGCAATTACCCGTAAGTTTCGGAACGGATATTCTCCGAGGACAAGCGACTTTGCTTTAAAGTAAGAAGGCTCAACGGAAAGGATACCTTTTGATAATACTGTTTCCGTTCTTTGTTCCTTATCTAGTGTGTTATCATACGCTTTAAGGTTATAAAATAACTGCTTAAATTCATCCTCGGCAAGTGTCTGAATAGAACCGAACTCTTGCAAAGAATTTAATATGTCATGCCTGTTTTTGTCACTATTGTAGTACTGATTATTATCATAATTTATAATCACATTGGGATATACGTTTTTATACCTTTGAAACAGGATCATGGCATTAAAAATGGCGTTGGCAGTTGGATTGATTGGCTCGGCAGTAGCAGGCATAATGTAATGTTTATAATTTGAAAAAAATAGGGTCAATTGTATTGGTCATAATGTAAGGTTTTGCTATTTCTTTTGTTCGTATAGGCACTGTAGTACCCTAAAAGCCAAATATATGATATTACTTATATTGAAATTTTCCTTTTTTGCGCATCTTTCAAATTTATTTGTGCTGTATAGTAGTATAATTTCGGCAGTAGAAATCCATGATTTTCTTTAAATTTTGTATTTTTGTCTTAATACTGCAGTGTGTAATAAATTGCTTGTGGGTAGGTGACCCTCTGGGGTGAAGGAGAGTGAGGGCAATTAATTGTATAAAATTGCTTTACACACGGTACTTAATTCAAAAGCAAAAACATGGGAAAGTACTTTCTACTCTTTGGATTTACCTTATTGTGCTTCGGAACAGAAGCACGAAAAATTATCTTAGAAGGCAACGTCACCGATGCCGACGCTATGGAAATCCGTTTTAGTTTTGTAAATAACTTACTGACCGGAGAAAAGGCCATTTATCGAACCTCTTTGCGAGACGACAAAAGTTTTGCCCTAGGGATTGATGTTGGTAATGCAAATCTTGTAGAGATTTTGTATAAAGAGGAGGTTTATGAAATTTATGTGGCGCCTGGGAATCAAAAAATTAACATCTCTTTTAATGCAGCCAACCTTTATGAATCTATCCAGTTCGATAATACGGATGGATTCAGTAATAATTTCCTGAAAAATTTCCGTAAAAACTGTGGGCTGACCAACCATGAAATGGAAAAATACGAGTCCGGTGGTTTGATTACCTACATCCAAAAAGATTTGGCCAACAGAGCAAAATCTTATGGTGACTACGATTATTTTAAGAAAATTGAAGATGATTTCAACTTCCAAAGAAGATACCTTTATGGACAACCCAATCTTGACGTTACCCTAGTCAGGTATCTGGATAAATTAATCGGCTGGCGATATGAGGTCAACAAAATTGCTTATTTCTTATTGAATAAAGATCGGCTTTCTGCTAACCAGATTCGCAACTATTGGTCGAGATATGCCGTGATGCAAAATGCGGATATTAACGATGATGAATCCTTGGTTTTTCCAGAGTATCAAAATTTGTTATCGGCTTTCTTGCATTATTTAGCCCTAGAATCGCCCGGTAATCCGGAGGATATGGACTTGGCGTATTATCGTTTTATCGAAGGGAATTTAACAAGCCGTTCCCGATACTTTATGTTGGCGCGTTTAATGTTAGAAAATTATCAACGACTGAGCAACCCTCGTTTAGCGCACCGGAAGTTCCCCGGCTATGAGCGAGAAACGCCTTATCCAGAATATGCGGCTTCCCTGAAAAGTATTTTTGGTGGTAAACTGGAATTTGTACCAAAAAAGAAAGTGCCGGATTTTGAGGTGATGGATTTGAATGAGCATCATTTTAAACTGAGTCGGTATCGGGGCAAGGTTGTTTATATCAGCCTTTGGGCAAGTTGGTGTGCACCTTGTTTGGAAAACTTCCGCGAAAGCTATCAAGTACGAAAAGAGTTGGAACGACAAGGCGTTGTTTTCCTCAATATTAACATTGATAAAACAGAACAGGAATGGCGCACGGCATTATATCGGCATGATATTGTCGGGACCAATGTGTACGGCATTGACTTATCTGAACTCCAAAAAGAAATGAAAATATCAACCTTGCCGCATTATGTTTTGGTGAACAAATCGGGCATGCAAGCTTTTCTGTCATCTAAAGATTTAGAATTCAGCAAGGAGGAATTTTATTCGTTTTTACGGGAATAAAACCGTCTTTTTTATTACAAAAAATGAAAATTAAACTATGGAAAAAATAACATTATTTTTCCTCGTAGTAATATGCTTTGCAAGCTGCTTGGATGATTGCCCCACTTGTCCAGAATGTGAAGAGGTTACAAACGATTTGACATACCGCATTTTTACGGTAGACTTTTTTAACTCCCATAAAGACTTTGAATTAAGACCAGCTGCATTTGAAACCGTAACAGAGCAAGTACTCGTCAGGCCGTCGCATAACCTAGGCGCGACATTCACCGTATCCAATGAAACTTATCTGTACAAATCAGCTTACACTTATCTTGAAATATACGAATCGGATACCGCTCATGTTGTCGTAAATGCAGAAGCCAATACTATTGATGAGATAGCCTGTTTTAATTTTTACAATGAGGCCAATTTCAAGGAAATAGAAATAGGGGCGGAGTATATAACTCGTGAAATACAGCTTGTCGTAACTCAGGGTACAGGGGCTGAGGTGCCCGCAGAATATGCAACGATTCAGAGAAAGGTTTTGGTTTCTAATGCAGAACTGATTCCCACGGACGAAAGAGAAACAACCCAAGTAACATTTAAAATCCCCGCAGATGAAACGATCCAAGCCTATCTGGATGTACAGTTTTCTCAACAAGGCATACCCTATTGCATAGAAGAAGAAGCCTACGAGGTTGTCGAATAAAAAAATGGTTCTCAGACAAAAATCGTAGCAAGTAGAGGTCATTTGAAAATCAAGAGAATCAGGTAATCGAGAAAACCTGTCTGTCCTAGCGGTCACGCAGGCAGGTCATTGTTCAGACCTGTTCGACTAGAACAGACGAGCTTTCACGGAATTAGTTAAAGAACTAAAAAATAGCAGTCTACCAAGCGACAGGCACGAATGCGTCTGACATCTGGAAGCGCAGCGGTCTCTAATCTGAAAGCGCAGTGATCTAAAAATGCATCTTCTTCCCCTCATGCGTCCCCCGGAATCCCAGCCGCTCATAAAACCGAATCGCATCCGGCCGCTGCTTATCACAAGTTAACTGAAGCACATGTGCCCCCGCCTCCTTAGCCCGAGCAATTGCCCAACGAAACATCTTTTCGCCCAATCCATCCCCGCGCTTATCCGGCCGAATCCGAACCGCTTCAATCTGTGCCCGTGTCCCACCCTGATAAGTTAGATAAGGAATAAAACTCAACTGCAAAGTCCCGACAACCTCTCCATTTTCTTCCACCACAATTAATTCCTGATTTTCATCTCGGTCAATTTTTTCAAAAGCCTGATAATAAACCTCCGGCATGGGCAAGCGATAATCTTCCCGCAACTTCCCCAACTTATCATCGGCTAACATTGCTACAATTTTTTAAACTTCTTCTTTTTTTGCTTTTCTAAATTTCATATCTTAAAATTTTTTTTAGTAGAGACGAATTGCATTCGTCTTTATAGTAGAAAGCTTCTAACACTCAAAAAAATACCGCTTGCGCCAACCGAAACGTATTCGCATGCGCCTCTACAATCGTTGCAATCCGCTCCGAATACCCACCGCCCATACTGACCGCTAAGGGGATACCATTATCCTTACAAATTTGCAACACTATTCGATCCCGTTCCTTACATCCAGCTAAGCTCATGGATAGACGTCCCAACTTATCTGTCGCTAGTACATCCACTCCGGAAAGATAAAAGATGACATCGGGTTCCACCAAATCCAATAAAGTAGGGAGTGTTTCCCTGAGTGTTTTTAAATAAATATCATCACCTGTCTTGTCTGGCAATCCAATATCAAGATCAGATTTTTCTTTCCGGACAGGATAATTTTTTGCACCATGCATGGAAAATGTAAAAACATTGTTGTTGTTTTGGAAAATTTGAGCAGTCCCATTCCCTTGATGCACATCTAGATCAACAACGAGTATCTTTTTAGCAAGCCCTTGTTTCAAAAGATAATTGGCCGCAATAGCAATATCATTCAATACGCAAAACCCTTCTCCATGATCGGTAAAAGAATGGTGCGTTCCTCCCGCAACATTTAAGGCCACGCCATATTGCATTGCATACAGCGCACATTGTACCGTCCCATTCGCAATATGCATGCCTCGCCGGACTAAAGTTTCAGAAAGCGGAAATCCGATGGCTCTGATCTCTTTCCGACTCAATTGCAGTGCCTTAAGCTTTTCCCAATAGGCCACATCATGCGTCCATAAAATCGTGCTTTCATCGAGTGGGGCAGGATGAAAAAAATTGCTTTCCCGCACTGTTCCTTCATACAGCAATTGTTCCGGCAATAATTCATACTTAATCATCGGAAAACGATGCCCTTCTGGCAGTTCATATTTATATATCGTAGAATAGGCAATTTTTAACATGAGAAAACAAAGGTAAGCATTATGATTTAAAATATGCAACTTTCACTGCCCATACAAATTAGTAGAAACAAAACAATTTTAATACCTTTACGTCAAATGCTGTGGCCAGTAGAGGTCAATTGAAAATTGACCGAAAAAAATCATGACGATCAGGTCAATCACACGAATCAAGGTTCAGACTTGTTCGGCTACAGATGAGCATTCACGAAATTCGTCCAAGAACCTTATTTAACCACCTACAATGAACATCCTAAAAGAAATAGAATCCGCAGAACAAAGAATCCGTTCGCATACCCTGACGACACCATTAATGGAGTCAAAAGAACTCAGTAGCTTGACGGGGGCAAAAGTTTTTCTGAAACTTGAAAGTGAACAACACACGGGCTCCTTCAAGGCAAGAGGAAGCCTTAATAAAATGCTTTCACTTACCGCAGCCGAAAAAGAATCTGGTATCGTCACCGCATCGACGGGGAATCATGCCCTCGGTTGTGCCCGTGCCTTAGAACTTACCGAAACCAAGGGAATCATTTTCTTACCCAAAAATGCTTCTCCTGCCAAGGTCGCAGCATTGGAACATTACAAGGCCGAATTGCAATTTTTTGGAACAAATTCACTGGAAACAGAACTGCATGCCAAACAATATGCACACCAAAACAATAAAGTTTGGGTTTCTCCGTATGATGATCTGCAGATTATTGCTGGGCAAGGAACCATAGGTGTTGAGCTTATTCGCCAACTTGATCATTTTGATGCAACCTTTATCACGATTGGAGGCGGTGGCCTGATTTCTGGAATTGGAACTTACCTCAAGGCTCATAGACCAGCAACGAAAATCATAGGATGCCTGCCGGAAAATTCTCCGGAAATGAAATTGAGTTTAGATAAAGGAGCTGTCGTTACACTAGAAGAATTTAAAGAAACTTTGTCCGATGGCTCCGCAGGTGGGGTTGAGGAAGATGCGATCACTTTCCCCATCTGTCAACAAGTCGTTGAGGAATGTGTACTGGTTTCCGAAGAGGAAATTGCAGCAGCCATAAAATTTATGGTGTACAAACACCGGAAAATCATCGAAGGCGCTGCCGGTGTGACGATTGCTTCCTTGATTAAAAACAAAGACAAGTTTAAAGGCAAGACGGTTGCCCTTGTCATTTGCGGTTGCAATATTGATGCTGAAAAACTAAAAAAAATATTGTAAGCGATAAAAAAAATTAAGCATGAGTTCCATTGGAGCGACATCTCATAGCCAGTCATGCGAATGTCTGGAACACAAGAAGAAAAAATGATCATACCAAAGTCAAAAATCCAACAAATCATTTCCGATGCTACGACCAGCGAAATGATCCCTTATATCGAAAAGGCCTTCATCGCCTATTCCAGCCAAGAGGCGGTCGTCCCACCTGTCGGAACCCTAACCTTCCAACAACCACCCGGTGACGTCCACATCAAATATGGATACCTCAAAAAGGATGACCTCTATGTCATTAAAATTGCTTCTGGATTCTATGACAATCCCAAAATTGGCTTGCCTTCCAGTAATGGATGTATGCTTGCCTTCAACCAAAAAAATGGATTGATGGAAAAAATACTCATGGATGAAGGCCTGCTTACCGATGTACGAACAGCTGTCGCAGGAGCTGTTGTTGCCAAATATTTTGCCCCTGAAAAAGTGACCAAAATCGGGATCGTAGGAACGGGCATTCAAGCGCGTTTACAACTCCAACACCTCAAAGAAATTATCCCTTGCAAGGACGTATTGGTGTGGGGGAGAAGTGAAGCCAAATTGCAAAAATACAAGGCCGACATGACCGCATTCGGTTTCCATCTCGAAACAACTACAGATAGCCAAAAAATTATTGAAAATTGCAACTATATTGTTACGACAACGCCTGCAAAATCCCCGATCCTCCATGCCGATGGTTTAAAAAATGGAACACATATTACCGCTATGGGTGCAGATACTTTGGGTAAACAAGAACTGAGTACGGACATTATATCCAAAGCGACGGTCATTGTTGCGGATAGTATTAAGCAATGTGTTGATCATGGGGAGATACACAAAGCTGTTCGCGCTGGATTGCTGAATGAATCAAAAGTCATGGAACTTGGAAACATGATCACATCTGTAAATTTCCAAAGAAAACCGGATGATATTTCCATTGTTGACCTTACCGGCATCGCAACCCAAGATATTCAAATTGTGAAATTTGTTTTAGAAAAAATATCGTCTGCCAAAGCCGCTGGTTAGCTTCAAACTAACCAGTAGCTTTAGAGGAACTTCATTCGCACCCCTCAATAAACCCGTGAAACATTGCTCCAATATCAACCGAAAATCCCGCATCCAATAATATGGAAACATTGGAATTGTAAATAGCCGTCGCATCATTTGTGATCATTTGAGTAGACTGTATGATGCCATTCGTCTCATAATTTTGATTGCTATCTAGTGCTCCCGATAACAGATAATTTATACTATTGCAACCTATATGTATCTGATGATTTAAGCTATTGTAGCCCGTTGTCGCATCCCAAGTGTTTTCATTGGCCATCCGTATGCTATAGTCCACCCGGTTTGAAATCAGATTGTTATTAGATGGGTCGTAAATATGCAAAAAAGTATCGTAATCGCCATCGGGTATGCCAGAAGGAAGCGTTACCATCCCATTTAGTATGATCGTGTTATCAGGATGCCAGAATCGAGTATCTGTATTCGTGCCCGTTATATCCAAGGGATACACTTCACCACTTTGTGTGTTTTTTATAACAAAATGAATACGTCGTTCGTTGAACGGAGCTGTAAAGCCCATGTTTTCTATATTTAAAATAAAATGAATCGCTTGTCCCGAAGATACACTATCCGGAAAAGTGCCATCTTGCATCACAAATCTGTATCCAAGTCTTCGCTTAATTTCGTCCATGCAACCATCCGTTTCCCAGTCATTGTTTACAGCATTGTTGTAATCAGAATTCAGGTAAGTGTAATGCAATAAATCCATATCCGACACAGCTTGTCCCGTACAATTATTTTCCGGACTGAAGGCGTCGCTACAGGTTTCCCCTCCTATGCTGGTGTACTGACCATCTGCCGCTGCGTAGGGTTTCAAAATCGCGGTTTGGTTAGAAGCAAAACTATCATCAGAACCATAATCCCAATAGGTGCCTTGATCGTCCGTTCCGGAAAGAAAGCAATCGTTATGAAATCCTATTCTCGCGATGTCACTGCCATCATGTGCCTGAGTTGCAGTCATCGGAGCGGCAGTTACGGGAGCATCAATACCGTAAATATATTTCTGTTTAATTTGTGGGTATCGCACCTGCACCATCCTGTTTTGTGGCACTGCATCCAACAAGGCTGCTAACACATCCAGCCGATCCTGCCAATTTTGATTGGTCAGTTTATTTTGTACAGAAGCATCACCGAAGTAATCCGTATAATACTGTTCTCCCCAAACACCAATAAACCCTTGCTGAACGGCTAGGATAACATCATCGTTAGCTTGCAAATAAGGCTTCAATTGGGCAATGTGCGACAATACCCTTGCTTTAGGGGCATCTCCATATGGTGGACAAATCCAACTGCCACAATTTCCACCGTTTGGCGTTATGGTATAGGAAAACCGCAACACAAGACGAACACCAGCTTGTCTAGCGGCATCAAAATCCGCTTGTACATTATTCAAAAAACTAGTCGAAAGGTTGTCCTCATCAACAAACATATCCAATATGTAATGCCGCAAGATAATACTTGTCCTAACCTGATAATTTCCTTGCCAAGGCGTAAATGCATTTTCTCGAAGTGATTGCAAATGACTGGCTGACAAAGGAATAAAATTGCTGGTAACGCCATTGATCGGCGTATAAAAACCCCGGTCTGGATTCATGAAATCTTCAAAAGATTCTGTGTAACTTACATTTTGTGATAATGCAAAAAATGATAGCAAGAAAAAGTTCCACAACAATATAGTCTTTTTTTGACGAGGGCGATTTTGATTTTTCATAAGGTCTTTTTTATTACGAAAGGTATATTGAATTTGGTTTTGTAACAATATTTTTACAGTGTATTATTTTTTGTGAATATATCTACTCATGAAGATATTGCACATTAGAAATATATCCAAAAAATTGCACTCTTTTTTTACCCTTATAAAGGTATTTATCTTTACGCAATTAGCCCTTATCTTTGTATAAAATACTTTAAAAGGCTCTCCGTGTAATTATCAAAATTTATCACCAAACCTCGTTTGGTCAAACAACTCCCCATAAGTACTTCCCCGTTTCCTAAGACAGGTTCTAAAAATTGTCTGGCCAGATCGTTCAGACATAGGATTCCTGTCACTAAACAAAACACACCAATTAAATACTTGATCGTACGTTAGCTTTTTACTTTAATTGTACCGCTACTTCAATTCTTATCTATTCCCAAATCCAATATCTGATTTGCTATCTGATAGCAACATGACCTGCTATTTGTTTATTGTAATGTGTGTGCAGTAAGCATTTACGGCATGCTGAACAATATGGAATTCTAATTTAATGAGTTTAATAAATAAATCAAAACATCCAACTAAGTAGTAAGACAAAATTATTTTTACAATTTAAATTTTGATAAAAATCTAATAATCAGTTAGAAGTAAGTCTAAAATCTAACGTCTAACATCTACTTACTTGACTAAAACAAACATTATTGCTCATAAAACAATATCCCGACTATGACGACTTTGTATGCACGCACCTATACTGTATTGCTGATATGCTGCTTGTTGATGTTGTCCAATCTCATGCATGCGCAACTCTCTGTGACCTCCACAGAGGATGCTGATGCTTTGGCCCAAATGCTGGCTGGTTCCGGTGTTTACATCACGAATGCCTCCATAAATTGCCCCCCGAATGCGGCAGGATATTTCAGTGGCACAACGGAGCTAGAAATTGAATCTGGTATCCTGTTGACTACCGGTGTCGTGGGGAATGCCGTCGGCCCCAATAATCAGGGAGGGGAAGGTACAAACTGGGGTGCCCCTGGCGATGTTGATCTTGGTGATTTGGTAAACTTTTCTACTTGTGATGCCTGTACCTTAGAATTTGACTTTGTTGCCGTTTCCGAAAATATTAGTTTTAATTATGTTTTTGCTTCGGAAGAATATCCAGAATATTTCTGCACGGAGTTTAATGATATTTTTGCCTTCTTCATCTCTGGCCCCAATCCTGCGGGTGGCGTTTATGACAACGAAAATATTGCGCTAATTCCGGGAACTACCATTCCGGTTACC
>JAHDGC010000058.1:11652-16104 GCA_020627865.1 Saprospiraceae bacterium
TGTCAAGGAATAAATAATTCTGATCTTTATTATCCAAATCAAACCAATAATTTTAATATACAATATGATGGATGGACAGTGCCGCTTATGGCTACGGCTAATGTAGTACCTTGCGAGGTTTACCACTTTAAGTTAGGAGTGACAGATGTCGGAGATTGTTTGTTAGATTCTGGTGTGTTTTTCGAAGAAAATAGTTTTTCCTCAAGCTTTGCTGTGCTTTGTAATGGGCAAGATATTACCGAAACTTGCGACTGTAATGTTTGTCCGGGAGAAACAGCAACTATAGAACTAATTAACGTCGATGATTTTGGTTGGTCATGGACTGACCCTGATGGTATATTGGATACCATTACCGGAACTACTGTTGTAGCGACTCCCGGTAATGGTCCAAATACTTTTATGGTGAGTGGTGCGTGTGGCGTAGCGATGTTAGATAAAACGATTGCCATTAACATTGTGACGACCGATTTTGATTTTGCGGTAGATTGTGAAAACTCAGATCCCAACAACGGTTTTATCAATGTGAATGTGGAAATGACCGGCGGTATCCCACCTTATAGTTATACCGTTGATGGTGGCATTCCGGTGACGGGTTTTATAGATTCTTCTTTTGTGGCTTTCGTTCCCAATTTTACAAGTTCAACCCTCACGGTTACGGATGCTACCGGATGCAGTTTTAGCCAAGATGTGGAAGCCGATTGTTGTTTTTTTAATCCTGGAAACTGTTTGTTGAATGTTGATCCACAAATTCTGGAAGCTTGTGATTTATCTGTTGTTCCTCCGGCAGAAACCGAGCTAGATAGTGTTTTTAATGATTATAATATTTGTGGGAACACATTGTTTAGTATTGTTGGTTTGGAGTCCGGTGCTTTTTGTGATGCGGAGAACCCTTTGCAATTAACTAGAATCTATATATTGGGTGATGACCTGAATTTAAATGGTGTACTAGAAACCGATGAACCTTCCACTACTTGTACACAGGTCTTCATCATCAATGATAGTCTAATGCCATTTTTAACCGTTCCGGGAAATACTACCCTTGCTTGTGATGTTGATTTAAGTGATCTTGCTATTACAGGAAATGCAGCGGCTTCGGACAATTGTTTCGATCCTATTGTAGATTATACGGATAATGCTAATTTGCAATGTGTCGGGAGTGGCTCAATCATCCGAACTTGGACAGCAACGGATGCTTGTGGGAATGTCTTTTCTGCTAACCAGACCATTTCCATTTTTGATGATGAAGCGCCAACTTTTACAGCGCCCGAAGACATTACCATTTCTTGTGAAGAAGATGCAAACGATTTGTTGGTGACAGGAAGTGCTACTAACGAAATGGACAACTGCTCGGATATTACCATCTTGCATGAAGATGCATTTTCGCCAGGTTGCGGTTCAACTGGAACCATTACCCGAACTTGGACAGCATCCGATGATTGTGGGAATCAAACCGTTGCAACACAAACGATCACTATTCAGGATAATATGCATCCAACTTTTACGGCTCCCGAAGATATGACGATTAACTGTGAACAAGATCCTGCCGACCTAGAACTCACAGGGAATGCAACGGATCTTTCAGATAATTGTTTGTTCCCTGCCACTATTATTTATACAGACCAATTTGAGCAAACTTGTGGCAATACGGGAATCATTACCCGAACTTGGACGGCTACAGATGAGTGTGATAATCAATTCGTGGCGGAGCAGACCATTACTATAGAAGATATTACCCCGCCTGAATTTGTCGGGCCGGATAATATCACCCTTTCCTGTAATGATGATTTGAATAATCTAGAACTTACGGGAATTTATAGTGATGAAACAGATAACTGTTCCGTTGTTATTGTTGATTTTGCAGACACTTTTGTACCTTCTTGTGGTGGTGCCGGCGTAAATTTCAGGACATGGATTGCTACGGATGCTTGTGGCAATACAACAACCGTTTCCCAGATTATTGTTATAGAAGATGGCGCCAATCCAATCTTATCTATTCCCGTTGATATAACCATCTCTTGCGAGGATGATCCTTTGGATTTATTACTGACGGGGAATGCGGCTTCTGTTGATTTATGTTCTGCAGCTTCGGTGAGTTTTGAGGATAATTTTGTAGCATCCTGTGGGGATACTGGATTGATTGAGCGGACTTGGACAGCGACTGATGAATGCGGCAATATGATCACTAACGTACAAAGAATTACCATTTTAGATAACACAGTTCCTGCATTTTTTGTGCCGCCCAATATTACACTTTCTTGTGACCAAGATTATGAGGATTTGTCCTTGACAGGAAATGTAACGGAGGAAAATGACAATTGCGGGAATGCTACTGTAAGCTACGAAGATTTGTTCGTGTCGGATTGTGGGAATGATGGCGTCGTGGTTCGGACTTGGACGGTTACGGATGATTGTGGGAATTCGGCTACCTCTTCTCAATTGATTGAAGTTGAAGATAACTTCGTACCTGAAATTACAGCACCTGCCGACCTTACCCTAGATTGTTCCATTGATCCAATGGATGTTACCATGACAGGAGAAGCTACCGCAACACCAGATGATTGTTCTACAGCTGTCATTGACTTTACAGATGAAATCGTAATGGGCTGTGGTAATAATTCTAGTATTGTGCGTACGTGGCGGGTGACAGATGCTTGTGGCAACAGTACGACGGCTATTCAAAATATCAACTTTGAAGATTCCTCGGGACCAAGTTTCACTGTTCCTGCTGATGTATCCGTATCTTGTTCTGATGATTTATCTAATCTTGATCTGACCGGAAATATATCCCTCTTGACAGATGATTGCTCCACTGCGGAAATTATTTTTCAGGATACCATCATCAATACCTGTGGTGATGTTATTCGACGCTGGATAGCGACAGATGAATGTGGGAATCAAACTATAAAAACCCAAACGATTACCGTTGTGGATAATGTTGTCCCGATAATTACTTGTCCGGATGATAGTACACACCAGTTGGGTTCAGGCGAGTGTGACCTAGTCGTAAATTGGGAGTTGCCAACCGTGTCAGACGATTGTTATATCACGCCGGTGATTACCCAGGTCGAAGGCCCCGAAAATGGCTCTGCATTGACCTATGAAGATTCTCCGTATTTGATAACCTATGTGGTTTCGGATGCTTGTGGTAACGATAATTCTTGTTCTTTTACCATTACCATTTTACCTGCTGAAGGAGAATTTGCACTGGTTTGTAACGATCAACTGAACTTATCTTTCGATGAAGAATGCGAGGCATATATTGATGCCGGCATAGTGTTGGAAGGTTCCGGTTCTTATCCTTGTTTTGATGAATTTGACATTGAATTATATGAGGATTCAGATTTGCAAACGCCTTTGGATTTGAATCCAGACAATGATCTTATAACGGATGAATATATAGGAGAATACATTACTGTTTTGGTAACGATTGATGGCAATTCTTGTTGGTCTACAATTTTAGTAGAAGGAAAGATTCCGCCGACTTTGGAATGTCCGGATTCTATCGGCTTCTTTTGTGCGGACTTGGATGCCATTTTGGATGGCACAATAGATACAGGAGAACCTATAGTGACACCTTATTGTAATGATGTGGAATTGTTACCTTATGTGGATGTTATTGAAGACCTTGATTGTCATGGCCAAGTTATCCATAGGACATGGACATTGGTATATGATAACGGTTACGGTATGGAGGAAATTTCCTGTACGCAAGTAATCACTTTGGAGAATCCAACTATGGAGGACGTTGTATTGCCAGAACCGCTCATTTTGACTTGTGGTGCAATAGGCGACCTATCTGCGGATAGTCTTTTGGTGCAAAATTACAACAGTGCATTCCCGTATGTTTCTACAAGCTTTGGTGATTATCCAATAGATGATATTATATGCAGTTTGGGGGCGAGTTACCAAGATGCTCCCGTTATCCCTCTTTGTGGTGGTAGTTATGAAATTGTGCGCTTTTGGACGATTTTGGATTGGTGTGTTGGAGAGGAATATTCCCATGTACAAAACATAAAAGTGATGGATCAATTTCCACCTGAAATTACTTGCCCTGATGCACAAGAATTCTTGACAACTTCTCCGCAAAGCTGTGAGGTTGAGGTGCCGATTTTGTTCCCTGAAGTGACAGATGAATGTTCGGGTTTTACGGTGCATGTTGCGACGCCAGTAGGTGATTTTGTGTTGGATGAAAATGAAACAACTTATGTTACTTTGCCGGCTGGAGATCATGAGTTTGTTTATACGGCAACAGATGAGTGTGGTAATGTCTCGGATACTTGTACGGTAGCTATTGCTGTTATTGACAATCAGGAGCCGATTGCAGTTTGTGATCAAAACACAGTCGTTTCCTTGAATGAAACAGGCATCGCAGAGGTTTGTTTCGATACTTTTGATGATGGTAGTTATGATGCTTGTACGGATGTTGTTATTAAGTTGAAAAAAATGAACGCT
>JAHDGC010000059.1 GCA_020627865.1 Saprospiraceae bacterium
GACTTGGATGCTGCTGCTGAAACCAATCAGGTACTTTAATCCAAACTGGATATCAAACGTTATTTTATTTTCAAATGTCAATAATCATTTCTGGTATGGATTTTTATCTACGATGCGATATAATTTTTCGGACAGGCTGACATTTTCTGGTGGAATTGACGGACGATATTACCGAGGCGATCATTACAGGAAAATTGATGATTTACTTGGTGGGAATTACTATGCTAGTGATTTTGGCGCTAGAGTTGACCCCCTCAATACAAAACTAGTTGAAGGGGACAGGATTCTATTTGATAATAGTGGTTTCGTTCGGATGGGAGGGGTATTCGGATTACTGGAATACAAGCGAAATAAGTTCTCCACTTTTCTGAATGTTTCTACATCCATCCAAGGATATAGTGCCGAAGATTACATAAGGGCCAAGATCGTAACATTGCCGGACACCAGCTTTCTCGTCGGGTTTAGCAATACCGAATATTACTCCGATAGCGTTTACCATAATGACAAAGTGTACACGTTAGACTCTCCGGAGGCACAAAACCA
Organism: Saprospiraceae bacterium; assembly: GCA_020627865.1. Lineage (GTDB taxonomy): Bacteria > Bacteroidota > Bacteroidia > Chitinophagales > Saprospiraceae > JAHDGC01. Next base: position 544 of record JAHDGC010000059.1, read on the forward strand.
GAGAATTGACTGGATCAACCTATTCGGTTTTACCATAAAAACGGGTGCGGCTTACAATATCAACGACAATCACAATGTCTTTTTCAATACAGGTTACCTGAGCAGACCACAAAAATTCATCAATGTTATTACAACCCGAGATAGGTCTAAACTTAAACCTTTCGACCTAACCGACAATGAACTCGTAAGGGCAGTAGAATTGGGTTATGGATTCAAGAGTCGTATTTTTTCTGCCAATCTAAATGGCTATTACACCAACTGGGAGAACAAGCCTGTTGATTCCCCTCCTTCTGTACTGGAAGATCCGACAGACCCAGAATCTGATAGAATCCCTGTAAATATATTAGGTATTAATGCATTGCACAAAGGGATAGAACTGGATTTTGCTTTTAAACCTATACAAAATCTTAGTATTGAGGGAATCGCTTCTATAGGAGACTGGGAATGGACTTCTGCCGCTACTGTTGTTATTTCTGTTGAAGATGAAAGTTCCTTCGATTTTGATGCTGAGGGCGTTAAAGTTGGTGATGCTGCACAATTGCAACTTGGAGGATTAGTCAGATATGAACCGATTAAAGGACTCTATTTTAAATTGAAATCCTCCTATTTCGGAAATAACTACGCTAATTTCCAACCAGAAGATCTTAAGGGGGATAATGCTCGCCGGCAATCTTGGAAGATGCCAAACTATATGCTTGTTTCTGCCCATGCAGGATATACTTTCAATATAGGGAAAATCAGATTAGCCGCTCGTGCCAATGTTATCAACCTTTTCGATACCGTTTACATCAGTGATGCTAGAAATAATGATCAATATAGTAGTTCTCAATTGAAAGATTTCGACGCAGCATCCGCTACCGTTTATTTTGGACAGGGACGACGCTGGAACACTTCGCTTCAGATCAGTTTTTAAATTTTGGTAAAAAAACATTATTACACAACACAAAACTTACAATTCAAAATCAATACTTACCATGCATAAATTTTCACTACTTTTAGCGAGCATACTATTTACACTATCAACCCTTTCTGCACAAATAGATATTGCCGATGCCATCAACATGAATATCGGAGATATTGTCACGGTAGAAGGTGTCGCAACTAACGGAGCAGAATTAGGCATTATCCGTTACATCCAGGATGAAACTGCCGCCATAGCCGTTTACCCCGGCACGGGTTCCGTTAGCGATTTCTCAGGCGATGTTTTACGTGGGACTACTGTTCAGGTAACCGGTGCACTTAAAGAATATAACGGCTTGTTAGAAATAGATCCCATCAATGCCTATACGGTCATTTCCTCTGGTGATCCATTACCTGCCCCACTCATTATCACACCAGATGGTATCAGCGAAGATAATGAAGGCATGCTCGTACAAATCCTAAATGTTTGTTTTGACAACCCTGGTTCTGTATTCACCGTTGGCACCCATTCTTTCACCGTAGATGGTGTGACTTCTCAGACCTATGTTCGCTCTGGGAGTCCACTTGAAAATACGATAATTCCTACGGCTAAGGTAAACATCACCGGAATTGTTTCGCAATTCAATGCACACCAACTTTTGATACGTGATCTTGCAGATGTAGAAATTGCGGATTCTTTTTATCTTACTTCTATCCCCACACAATCTGATATTACGAATAATAGCTTCACCATTTCTTGGGCAACAAACGAATCCGGAAGCACACTGTTGAGCTACGGACTCACTCCTGACTTGGGCACCGACATTTCGGCAACAGGCCCCAATACTGCGAGCCATAGTATCACTGTAGATGGGCTAGATCCCGCCGAATTTTATTATGTACAAGCCAGCTCTGTTTCTGAAGATGGCACCGTTACCGCAACATCTGCCCTGCAAATATTCAGTACAGCATCCAATTCTTCTGGTGAAATCAACGTCTATTTCACACAAGATGTAGACGGCTCTTTCTCCCAAGGCAATTGGCCCATCGGTACATCAGGCGCAGCACTAGAAGCGGCTATCATTAACAAGATCAATTCTGCCACAACATCCATCGATGCTTGTATTTACAACATCAATCGGGAAACCATTGTTGCAGCGTTGACCAATGCGCATAACAACGGTGTCACGGTTCGCTACATTGCAGATGACGAAACCGCCAATCTTGCACTAAGCAATCCGGCTCCTCCTTTTACGTTTATAGATGGGAATAACGGTAGCGCCTTGATGCACAACAAATTTTTTGTTATTGATGCCGAATCGACAAATGATTCTTGGGTCATTATGGGAGCAACCAACATGACAGATGGCAATATAACAACTGACTTCAACAACATGGTTTTCATTCAAGACAAAGCTATTGCCAAAAACTACACTTGGGAATTTAACGAAATGTGGGGTAGCAACGAGGCAGAACCAGGATGGTTAAATGTAAAATTCGGAGAAGACAAAACCAACAACACTCCACACCTATTCAACTTGAATGGCATGATGGTAGAATCTTATTTTTCTCCTTCTGACAACACGGCGGCTAACATCATAAACACCTTAAACACGGCTGACAATGACCTCGAATTTGCCATGCTAACCTTCACCCACAACAGTATGGGAAATGCGGTTATTGATTTGCATAACGCTGGGGTGGATGTTCGAGGCATTATTGATAATATTAATGATCAAGGTGGAGAATTTGATTATCTTGTTTCAAATGGGGTCAATGTTATTGATGATAATACAACTTTGCAAACCCACCACAAATATTGTATCGTAGATGGTGCCGCTCCGGATTCTGATCCGCGCGTAGTTACGGGTTCTCACAATTGGTCAGGCGGTGCAGATAGCCGCAACGATGAAAATACCTTAATCTTCCACGATGCGGGTATTGCCAATATTTTCATTATGGAATTTGAGGCCAGATGGTGTGAGTTCACAGGTGGGGTAAATTGTACGACTTCCAATAAAGAAGTTGAAAAAATAGCTGGTTTTGATGTTGCTGTGTTCCCAAATCTAGCTACAGATTACACCAATCTCAACATGAAGCTAGATCGTAAACAAGATGTTACTGTTAGCGTATGGGATACCAATGGCAAGATGATTATGTCTCGTATATTGAGAAATGTTGTGGGAGAAAGCAACGAAACTTTGGAGCTGCATGGATTTGCTGCTGGCAATTACTTGGTAAGTTTTAAGATTGGCGAAGAGATGGTTGTGAAGAAATTAATTGTTAAGTAAACTAAATTTGGGGTAGAGACACGATGCATCCCGTCTCTACCCCAAATTAAAACTGAAAAACCTCCACCCAATGCATCGCCCGTCGTCCTGTAAAATCCTTGATCTGATGGCGACAACTAAATCCACAGGCAATAAGCCCAGTGTCCTCATCCGTTTCTAAAATGGCAGGGAACAGCACCTCCTCTCCTATTTTTTTCGACAAATCATAATGCTCCTTTTCATATCCAAAGGAACCTGCCATTCCACAACAACCGGAAGGGATTTCCGTTACAGCAACGCCGGTTAATTTTTGTAAAATCTTTATCAAATCTCCAGTTCCATACAATGCTTTTTGGTGGCAATGCCCGTGTATTTTTAGCGCCTTGTAAGAAATTGCAATTTTACTGTTACAATTTCCTTCCATCAATTCCTTTGCTAGAAAATTTTCCAACAAAAAAACACCTGTTTTCATCTTGTTCGCAAGCATCGGACTTTCCATCAAATCTGGCAAATCATCCTGCAAGGCAGAAGCACAACTCGGCTCACAAACCAGTACGGGAATTTCTTTATTAAAAAAATCTTGATAGTGCATGGCCAACTTTGTTCCTTCGGCTTTTGCTTCCCGTAAAAAACCATTTGAAATTTTTGGCCTTTGACAACAACCTTCCGCCAAGAGTACTTCATAACCTAATTTCTGTAACAATTTAGTTGCGGCAATACCAATTTGTGGTTCATGGTAATTTAAATACGTATCACAAAACAGGGCAACTCGTTTTCCTTCGGGGTTTATGGTCTTATAATTTTTCCGATACCAATGGGCAAAAGTTGTTTTTGCATAAGCAGGGAGCGTTCTTCTTTTATCAATTCCGGCCAGCTTTTCTAAACTATTTTTAAACAAATTCGATTGTTGAAACTTATTCACCAAACTTGCCTTTTTTCCAGAAAGCAGCCCCGCCATTTTTGCAGAATCCCGAATGAGTCGATCTCGAAAGTTGATGCCATTTTCATCAAAACGATGTTGCCATAATTCTGATTTCAATTTGGCCATATCGACATTGCTTGGACATTCCGATTTGCAAGCCTTACAAGAAAGGCAGAGATCAAGCGCCTCGAAAAGGCGATCATTTTGGAGACCATTTTTCAACTGCCCAGACATGGCCAACCGCAAGGCATTCGCCCGACCTCTTGTAGAATGTTCCTCCTGCCGAGTAGCCCGAAAACTTGGACACATGGTGCCTCCGGTTGTTTTCCGACATGCCCCTACCCCATTGCACATGTGAACGGCATTGTGGAAACTACCGTCTTCTCGGTATTGATAAATACCCTTAAAATTATCATCCTTGTATTTTGTTCCGTACCGAAGATTTTCCTCCATCGCTGGTGCTTCTATAATCTTGCCAGGATTCATACGACCTTCGGGATCAAACAATGCTTTTACTTGCCGGAAAGCATGATATAGTTCTTTGCCAAAAAAGCGTTCGTTATAGGGACTTCTCACCAAACCATCTCCATGCTCCCCACTCCACGAGCCGCCATATTTTTTTACCAATTCAAAAGTTTCATCCGCAATATTTTTAAAGCGTTGAATATCTTCTGCCAAACGCATATCCAAAATGGGACGTACATGCAAAACCCCCACACTAGCATGGGCATAAACGGCCGCCTTTGTCTCATATTTATCACAAACCTTGACCACCGCTTCAATATAAGCCGGCAATACCTCAACAGGAATGGCCGCATCTTCGATAAAGGCAATCGGTTTTTTATTACCTTTAACCCCCAACATTAGACCAAGTCCTTTCTTACGAATTGTCCACACATTGTTAAAAGTTTGTCCTTCTCCAAAAATAGGATAGGCATAACCATGTTGTTGTTCTTTCAAAAAAGCGGCCATATCTTTTGGCCTTTGCAATACCCTTTCTTTATTTTCATCAAAGAATTCGACAATCAAAACAGCCCCTGGGGTTCCTTCAATAAAATCATTACTCCGCAAAGCGGTCAGATTTTTTCTACTTAAAGTAATAACCGTTTCATCCAAAATTTCTACTGCTGAAGGACGGAAACTTAGAATATCTTTCACCGATTTTATCGCATCCATTACCGTTTCAAAATGGACAACACAAACCGATTTATGAGCGGGTAGTTTTTCGAGATTCAACTTTACTTCCAAGATCGTGGCCAGTGTTCCTTCGCTACCAGTAATCAATTTACTCAAGTTAAAATTTTCCGTAAGGAATTCATCCAGATTGTAGCCCCCTACCCGACGCATCACTTTTGGAAAGCGAGCTTCAATTTCATTTTTATTTTCCGCAATTATTTCTTTAAAGCGTCTATAAATATTTCCTTCAATATCATCCTGCTTACATTTTTTCTCATAATCCTTTTCGGCAAGTGATTCCAAGTTTAAAATCTGCCCACTAGCCAAAGCGATTTTCATTTCCAAAACATGGTCAACCGTTTTACCATATAAAATACTTTTCGTACCAGAAGAATTATTGCCCACCATACCGCCAACACAAGCCCGGCTAGAAGTAGCCGGATCAGGAGCGAAGATCAAACCATGATTCGCTAGCACATTGTTTAAATGATCCCGAACCAACCCCGGCTGCACCCTTACCCATTTTTCAGCAGGATTCACTTCGATAAGTTGGTTCATGTATTTTGAAAAATCCAACACCATAGCTTTCCCGACCGTCTGCCCTGCAAGGCTAGTTCCACCACCTCTCGGCAATACAGCAACTTTGTGATCTCTAGCAATTTCCAATGCTTTTATGACATCTTGTTCATCTCTAGGGCAAACAACAACTTCTGGCAGAATTTGATAAAGGCTAGCATCTGTAGCGTAAATACCCAAGCTTAGGTCATCTGTCAAAACATCGCCCTGCACATGATGTAAAAGGTCTGTTATAAAAAGGGTTTGATTCTTCATAAAATGTGCTTCTTGCTTTTTATTGTAATGATAGTAAAATCATATTGGATTGCGAACTGTTGGGTTGGATTTTGTGGTTTTTGGGCAATTTTCGGGAATGTCTGAACCGTGATTTCCTAGATTAATTGATTACCATGATTTTTTACCGGTCAAATCTTCAATTGACTTCTATTGGCTGCGACTTCTACCCAAGAACCAATTTCATTTACAAAAACAACTATTTAAATTAATTAAAACAAATATTTCATATAAAATTTCAAAAAAGTTGCACAATTTACACAAAAACATTATTTTTGTCGTAAAAATAACAACTATTGGAAAACGAACAAACCATACCTATTGATTACGATGTCCGTTGGAAAGAAATTATCACCGGCTTATTCGAGGATTTTGTTGCATTCTTCATGCCGGAAGCTTATAATATTATTGATTTCAACGAGGAAGTCGTATTTTTGGAACAGGAATTACTGAAGTTGTTTCCAGATAAAGACCGCAAAGGCAGGGTTGTCAATGATAAATTGGTCAAAGTAAGGTTGAAATCAGGTGTAGAAAAGTGGATATTGATCCATATTGAGGTACAATCTTCCTATGCATCTGATTTTACGGAGCGGATGTTCACCTATTTTTACCGGATTTTCGATAAATACCAGCAAAAAGTTACGGCTATAGCGATCTATACCGGAGATCATGTTCCAAAAAGCAATGATAATTACGCCTATGAATTTTTGGGCACAAAATTATCGTATCAATTCAACGTTTATAAAGTAGTTGATACACCAGAAGCGACACTCTTGGCTTCGGAGAATCCATTTGCCTTGGCGGTATTGGCCAGTAAGTATTTGCAAGAATCGAAGAAAGATCATAATAAGCGGTATGCATTTAAGCTGAAATTGATCAGGTTGTGTATGGAAAGGCTATACAGTGATGCTCAAATTGAGAGCTTGCTACAGTTTATTAATTTCATTATCTTACTTCCAAAAGACTTGGACATCAAATTAGAGGAAACAATCGTTGAAAATCATATAAAATTATCAGATATGAAACGTACCCGTACACCAGCAGAACTCCGGTTCGCTAACAAAATACATATGGCATTATATGGAGAATCCGTCGAAGACAGGATAAAAAGAATCAAAGCAGAAGCTGAGGCTAAGATTGCAGAAGCTAAAGCAGAAGCTAAAGCAGAAGCCAAAGCAGAAGCTAAAGCAGAAGCCAAAGCCAAAGCAGAAGCAGAAAAAAGAATACTCATTCAAAAATTAATACAAAGCTCGGATTTCTCAGATGAAACAATCGCAGAAATCTCTAATGCTGATTTAGAACTCGTTAAAGAAATTAGGAATAACTTAAAATCCAGTTAACTACGGGCATAGTAGACATTTAGTAATAGTAATCCTCCCTCGCAAATTTCATCCATGTTCCCAGCAGGAATGAAATTTGTACTAACCCATACATTTGCTTTTTTGCAAAATTTCCCAGTACTTTGCATCTTTTTATATAAATACATTTATAAACACAATTAACGGAACCTCACCAAATCCGCAATTTCAATATCATATTATAATGCCTAAAATTTCAACAAGAGGGCAAATCCTGCCTTCCTCGCCTATCCGGAACCTGATGCCTTATGCTCGGGCTGCCAAAAAGAAAGGAATACATATCCATCATTTGAATATCGGCCAACCGGATATCCAAACACCGCCACAAGCCTTAGAAGCTATCCGGAAAATGGACAGTAAAATTGTGGCTTATGGCCCTTCTGAGGGGCAATATTCCCTGCGAGAAACGGTTGCCAACTATTATCAGAAATTTCAAATACACATCAAGCCGGAAGATGTTTTCGTAACTACAGGCGCATCAGAAGCCATTCTTTTCGCCTTGTTTTCCTGCTTCGAGCAAGGCGATGAAATTATCATTCCAGAACCTTTTTATGCCAATTATATTGGATTTTCTCAAATCAGCGATATAAATATCAGGGCCATTTCTACAGATATTTCCAATGGGTTTCAGTTGCCACCTGTTGAGGAATTTGAGGCGATGATCGGGCCGAAAACGAGGGCAATTTTCCTTTGCAATCCGGGTAATCCCACGGGACAATTATACGACGAAACGGCTTTGGCAAAATTAGCGGAGTTAATTCTAAAACATGACCTTTTCCTTATTGTTGATGAAGTCTACAGGGAGTTTTGCTATGATGGCAAATTTAAATCTGTCCTCAATTTTCCGGAACTAAAAAACCATGTCGTCGTACTGGACTCTATCTCGAAAGTGTTTAGTTCTTGTGGGGCAAGGATTGGTTATTTGGTCACTCAAAATCCAGAGCTTCAGAAAATTGTTCCTAAGCTGGCACAGATGCGGCTTTGTCCTCCTGCATTGGGACAGATTCTAGCGGAAGCTTGCAATAGTAATGTCGACCAATATCTTGATCCGGTAAAAGCAAAATATGACGCCCGTCGGCAAAAGCTTCATGAAAGGCTTTCAACCATCCCGGGTGTACAATGTTATATGCCACGAGCAGCATTCTATAATATGGTAGGCCTACCGGTTGAGGACGCTGCCCATTTTTGTCGCTGGATGCTGTCCGATTTTAGTTACCGAGGAGAAACCGTGATGATGGCACCAGGTAATGGATTCTATTTCAATCGGGAGTTGGGTAAAAATCAGGTGCGTATTGCTTTTGTATTGGGTGTCGAAAAACTGGACAGGGCAATGGACTGTTTGGAGCATGCCTTACTATCGGGCAGTTATGCCAAAGTTGAAACTACAACGTCCCTTTCAGTAGATAAATTGATGCCTTAGTTCACTTTGCAAACACTGGCCAAGATACCGAACCCAATGTTTATAGATGAAAATCCTAGATATATTCGTGGCGAATACTTTTTACTTTTGCTCTTTTTAATTTTTACTTCTTCACTAAATAATCGCTCATAAATTTAGTATTCAAAACTGTAAACTCTACCTTTGTATTTATGAGAAAACGACATCAGGTCATTTTGCATCTGGGCAGTAACAAAGGCAACCGCATGCTCAACTTGCAACAAGCCCGCTGGCATATTGCCCAGAGAATAGGAACCATCATCCGTGCCTCGAAGCTTTTCGATACAGAACCTTGGGGGAAAGAGGATCAAGCCCGATTTCTGAATCAAGCCCTGTGGGTTTCTACGACATTTTCTCCCCTCAAATTGCTTGATATGGTTCAGGAGATCGAGATTAGTTTAGGTAGAAAACGATTGGAAAAATGGGGTACTCGTATCATTGATATCGACATTATTTTTTATAGTAATAAAATTATCGCTACAGATCGGCTACAGGTTCCGCATCCACTTATGCAAGAGCGAAACTTTGTTTTACAACCTGTCAATGAAATTGCGACAAAGTGGAAGCACCCCATATTACAAAAAACGGTCGCTCAATTGGCCCTAGAATGTAAAGATGAACGAAAGGTAAATTTCTCATAAAAAATGGAACAGTTATTCCCCTACAAATTCATAGCCATTGAAGGCAATATCGGTGCTGGCAAAACGACACTTTGCAAAAAGCTCGCCGAGGATTTCAACTGGCGACTTATCCTCGAACAATTTGCGGATAATCCTTTCTTGCCCTATTTTTATGAGAATCAGGAACGGTATGCTTTTCCGGTGGAGTTGTTTTTTATGACGGAGAGGCACAAACAATTGCAAGAGAATTTACAGCAGCAAAATCTCTTCCAGCAATGCATTGTTGCTGATTATTTCTTTTTAAAGACCTTACTTTTCGCCAAGAATAATTTAGGTAAGGAAGAACATCGTTTGTTTCAACGGCTGTTTCATATTCTGAATGCATCTTTTCCTCGACCGGATATCCTGGTCTTTTTACACCGCTCTGTTGACAATTTGTTGCAGAATATCAAGAAACGGGGACGGGCATACGAGAAGGATATCAAACCGGAGTACTTAAAACAAATTCAGGATACTTATTTTGAATATTTTAAAACAGAAAACAGATTCCCTATTCTGATTGTGGATGTGGAGCAGCGGGATTTTTTGAATAATCAAGATATTTATCAACAGGTAATTGATCTTCTGAAGGAAGAATATGCTCCGGGGGTGCATCATGTTGATTTTGTGGAGCAGTGAATTAGACAAAATAACGGAACGAAAAAACGTAGAGCCACGATGCATCGCGGCTCTACGTTTTTTCAAAATTAAATAAACAATGTACAAAATCTACCAAGCTCTCGCATCAAAAAAAGGCAAGCGTGCCTGAACACCTTTCATCTCCTGAAGTTCTTTTATCTCCTTATACAAAGGATACATTTCCTTCATTTCTGATTTCACATAACTGTGGTAAGCCTCATTTTTCTTGGTAAACTCTTCTATAATTTGCTGAAAACGATCCTTCGTCACAGGATATTCCTTAGTCCGGTATTCTTCCAGTTCCGCAAGGCGCCCTGCACAAGCAATGGCATCATCCAAGCCACCAAGCCGATCCACTAGCCCCAACGTCTTTGCCTTCGTCCCTGTCCAAACCCGGCCTTGAGCTACTTCGTGTACAGCATCCCTACTCATCCCGCGACCGTCAGCTACCCTTTTCAGGAAAATTTCATAAAAATCTTCCACCATTCCTTGGATGATTTCTCCTTCCTCTGGATTAATATCCATAAACGGGCTTATGCCGGTAGCATATTTTGATGTTTTGACGGTATCAAATTTCACCCCGACTTTATCATCCAACATTTGCTCAATAGAAGGAATCATTCCGAATACCCCGATGGAACCCGTAATCGTATTGGGCTCTGCAAAAATGGAATCGGCCATACAAGAAATGTAATACCCTCCAGAAGCAGCCAAGTCACCCATAGAAACCACGACGGGTTTACCAGCTTCCTTCGCCAGTATCAATTCCCGCCAGATATTTTCTGAGGCCAATCCACTACCACCCGGCGAATTCACCCGCAATACGATCGCCTTGACTTTATCATTTTTACGGATTTTCCGGATAATTTTGGTATATTTATCATCCGTGATAATACCCGGTTTTCCTTCCCCATCCTGAATTTCGCCTTCTGCAATCACGACCGCAATCTGATCTTTGATCTTATAATTGGATTTCTTCTTCCTTCCTTTTGCATAAGAACCTATACCGACCAGTTTCAGTTTATCATCTTCTTCCAAACCAATATTGGATTTCAATCCTGCGATAACCTGATCATAATATCCGATTTCATCCGCCAATTTATATTTTACAGCATCTTCCGGCTCCCGAATAAGGTATTCATCCGCAATTCGCCGAAGTTCAGGGACAGAGATGCCCCTTGACTTCGAAATATCCTCAAGGAAAATACGATACATTTCATCAATATATTCCTTACTCTGCAAACGGCTTTCCTCTGACATTTTCTCCAAACGGAAAGGCTCTGTCGCACTTTTGAATTTACCCGCATAGTAGATTTGCATCTTCACCCCCAACTTATCCAGCATATTTTTAAAAAACGGAATCTGTCGAGAAAACCCTCGGAAGTCGATCCCACTCGTCGGGTGCACATAAATTTTATCTGCCAAAGATGCCATATAATATGCCCCTTGCGAATACCCTTTAGAATAAGCATGTACGAATTTTCCAGTTTCCCGAAAATCCTCCAAAGCTCTTCTTAAAACAGAAGCAGAAGCCTGTCCGCTACTAACCGCACTCAAATCCAACAAAATTCCTTTGATATTATCATCTTCACTTGCACTTTCTATCGCGGCAGCCATATCATGCAAACCCAATGTAGACTCCGTGTCGAATGCCATAGGATCAACCGGTACATTGTTCGTTTTTTCCGGAATTGGCTTATCAAAATTTAACTCTAATACACTATTCGGTTTCACCGTAACGGCCGCATTTTCTTTAGCGACCATCCGCCCGGCAACAGCAGAAACGATAAAAACAAATGCTCCAAAAGCCAGTAAAACACCGAGACAAGAGCCAAATATGATTTTCAAAAATTGTTTCATTTTAGGAATTTATATGTTATAAAAATGAGATAAGCCTGCGCCCATTTATATTGATCCACAACCTTATAGTTTGTTCGTTTAAATTTATCCTCAAAAAGGATAGAAAATTATCAAAATGAAGATAAAAATATTCTTTTAAAATGTAGGATTTTTCTATCTTTATAAAATCCTCCCTGTTCATCTATTCAGATAATCTGATTGATGAATTGACACGCATCGGTTTAGGTTGAAAAAACTTCTTTTCCTAAGCATCAAAATCCCAGAAAGATGTATCCTATATATGTTAAAGCGTTTCTAATTTAAATACCTTACAGGCTATTCATTGATTTTCTCGTAGGAAATCAGCTAATTATTAGCAAAGTAAAAATAGTTTAATACCTACAAATAAATACGGATTTTAGATAAACGTACTATATTTTTGGAGAGAACCCTCTTTTTAACTGGAATACACTACGGGATGATCTCCTTCAGGCTTCTTTTCAAGCAAAATAGAAAATCCTCTAATCATGTCGGTTATTATTCAAAAGGATCTATTAAATATGCTTTAATCCATAAAGATTTTTACTTTTATTTTCAAAAAGATGAAAAATACAAAACAAAAAACAACAAACTCCTCATTATGACAACTATTAACAAACATAGAAAGTATTTTTTAATACTTGTTTTATCTATTTGTGTTTGGAGCCAACTTCCTGCGCAAATTGAAGTTACCCCCGCTAATACAGGTATTTTCACACCAGAATCGTTGATTACAAATGTATTTCTAGATGAAGGTGTCGAGGTCACCAACATTACCTATGATGGCTTAGATATATCTGTTGGATATTTTACCAATGGAGAAAATGACATGGGTATTGATAGGGGCATTGTCATGAGTTCAGGAGATGCTGTCACGGCTGCAACAGCGAATAATGCGGGAGGAACTGGAAGTACAACATCAGGGCCCTGGAGTGCTCAGCAAGAACCCGATCTTGCAGCTATTGCTAGTTTTGGGATAAATGATCTTGCCAGATATGAAATTACCTTTATCCCGACAGCGGATACTTTACGGTTTAAATATGTGTTTGCGTCAGAAGAATATCCGGAATATGCTTGTTCTACATTTAACGATGTTTTTGGTTTTTTCATCTCTGGCCCTAATCCAGCAGGTGGGAATTACACTGGCGAAAATATTGCCTTGATCCCCGATCCTGCCGATCCTTCAGGAACGACCTTCACCAACCTTCCCGTAACGATTAATAATGTAAACTCAGGTAGTGTTGGGGCAAACGGTACACTAGCCAACTGCTCCCCTCCAAATGGTTCTTTAGATTATGGCGCATATTATAACAACAATGCAGGGAGTAATACATTCACCTATGATGGTTACCTGAATATTTTCACCGCACAAGCTATCGTAACACCTTGTGAAACCTATACGATAAAGCTTGCAGTCAGCGATGTTGGGGATACTTTCTTTGATTCTGCAGTTTTCCTTGAGGCCAAAAGTTTCGGTACGGGTTCCCTCAATGTAGAAACCGCAACCGTTAGTCTTGATGGTACCTTGACAGAAACGTGCTCCGATGCGGCTATTTCTTTTGTGCTTCCTAGCCCCACAGAAAGTGATTTTTTCCTAGATTATCAGATCATCGGAACTGCTGAAAATGGTGTGGATTACAATACTATTCCTGAAGATCTTTTTATCCCTGCCGGAGACAGTATTATTACCATTAATATCCAAGCATTTGATGATGGTATTCCAGAGCCAGCAGAATCTATAGGATTCGACATCCTTATTGATCCCTGCAATAGGGATACCTTTTGGGTTTATATCCGAGATAATGATATCCTACCACCTGATTTGGGGCCAGACCTTACCATGTGTGTAGGGGATTCGGCACAGCTAGACGGGACTTTGCCCGTTCCCCTCCCCGACCCACCGACCTTCATTAGTACAGAAGAAATTTACCTCAATCCACATAATGTAGAATTCACTTCCCAGATTCAAGTTTTTGGGGTACAACCTTTCACACTCTCTTCCAGTGTGATCAAAAGAATCTGTATCGACAGCCTTTACCATTCTTGGGTGGACGATATTGATATTTACCTCATCGCTCCTGGCGGGCAATTCTTAGAATTAACAACAGACAATGGTGGTGCCGGCAACAATTATATCAACTGTTGCTTCACCCCCGATGCCACAATACCAATAAATGCCCCTGGCCCCTTTGCCCCACCGGAAGCCACACCCTTTACTGGAAACTGGTTACCCGAAGGGGTTTGGGATGATCTTTTTGATGGGGATAACCCAACCAATGGATTCTGGAAACTTATTGTTATAGACGATACCCAAAGTATCTCAGGAACCCTAAAAGGTTGGTCGATTTGCTTTGAACCCGTTCGCCAGTTTTATTATAGCTGGGAACCTTCCGCGGGATTAAGTTGCGATGATTGCCCTGACCCTATTGCTCAACCCGATGTAACGACCACCTACTACCTCACGGCCACCGATAACTATGGTTGTGAAGTGTATGATACCATACACATTGAGGTTTTCGATCCCATTTTGCCTCCCCCGATTGTTTGTAATGACCCTACAGAAAACACCGTAAGTATCGCTTGGCAAACAGTCGATGGAGCGGATAGTTATGAAGTTAACATTGACAGTACGGGCTGGATTCCAGCAGATGGTTTGAGTCAAACTATTGACAACCTCTTGCTGGGAGATTGTGTCACCTTTGATGTGCGAGGTGTTGGCCTTTGTAGCGGACAGGTGCAAACGGTAGAGTGCTGTGTCCCTGATTGTGCCTTATCCCAACCAAACCTCGACTTCGTTACGGATGCATCCTGTTTTGGATATGCAGATGGGAGTCTCGGTGTTTCTGCAACGACTGTAGATCCACCATTGACCTATAGCATTGATGGTATTGGGAGCAACGAGACAGGCATATTCAACGACTTACCGGCAGGGGATTATTTAGTTAATATTATTGATACCTTGGGTTGTTCTACCTCAGCATTTGTTATTATTGAACAACCAGACAGCATCATTAGCAATGCTATTGTTATCAACGATGCTGCCTGTGATGGATCAGCTGATGGATCGGCGACCTTTGAAGTTTCCGGCGGTACGGCACCTTATCAATTTACTTGGGAAGATAGCCAATCAGATTCTACAGCTATAAACCTTGCCCTTGGCAATTATATGGTTACGATAACAGATCAAAGCAATTGTTCCCTCATGGATAGTGTAAGCATTAGCCAGCCGGATATGATTCAGCTCAGTTTTGAAACAGATTCTGTCTTGTGCTATGCGGATAATTCCGGTGCTATCCATGCGTCTGGGAATGGCGGCACCGGAACCTACACCTACACTTGGAGTGATGGACAAACAGATTCGATGGCTATAAATTTAACTACCGGCCTCTATATCCTTACCATCACCGATGAGAATGGGTGCATGACTATTGATAGTACCGAAGTTTTTGAACCGGATGCC
>JAHDGC010000937.1 GCA_020627865.1 Saprospiraceae bacterium
CATTCCCGCTGTTACTGCCATATCTGTTGCATAGCCATCTTTTTCCTTTTGAGTAAGTTGCTCCCATTTTTTAAATTTTGGGAACATCTCATTCATTGCAGCATCGGGGGGAATGATGCCCATTGATTTTGCTTTTACAAACCGCTTTTGTCTCAAAACATCCCAGCCTTCTTTGTAAACATCCAAATAAGGTGTTACAAATTTTTTGGGTGCTTGAATCGGTGCATGTATCGCCTGAAAAGCAATGTAGCAGAAGAAAGGGGCTTCCTTATTTTGTTCCGCTTCGTGAAAGCCAACCATTTGTTCAATATAACTTTTTGAGGAATAAAAATCATCTGGCAAATCAGTTTTCTTCCCGTCCGCATACCATTGCGCGGTAGCTTTCATGGGCAGATAACCTTTCGCCTCGTAATTGTCCGCGCCAGATGCTCCCAAAATAAAGGAACGGTCAAATCCCCTTGCAGGCGGCAAGGTATTTTCATCATGCCCCAAATGCCACTTTCCAGTAACATAGGTATTGTAACCAATTTCTTTCAACCGAGTCGCAACAGTTTGCACCCGATTATTTAGCACGCCACCGTAACCCGGTTCATTTTCATAACCGCTCGGTAGCATTTCCGGTAAATTGGCCACGCCAGCCAAGTGACTATCTGTACCTGTTATTAACATGGCCCTCGATGGAGAACAAACAGGGGAAGCATGGAAATTGGTAAACATCATACCTTGCTGCGCCAATTGGTCAATATGAGGCGTGCGTGCTTCACCCCCGAAACTTCCAAAATCCATCAAGCCAGAATCATCTACAAGTATCAGGACAATATTGGGTTTCGGTTCTGTTTGTGCCCACGCTTGTAAACTCAAGAAACCGAACAGCACTATCAAAATTGTCTGAGTGCGTGACATATCTAGGGAATTATAAATTGAATAAGAAGTAAAATGACTCATCACGATTTAAGTATTGGTTGCAAAATCCCTCCCCCAGCCCCCTCCCGAGGGGGAGATCGCTCTAATGCCGAAAGGCCATTTCCCCCTCGGGAGGGGGGATAGGGGGAGGATCGTTATCGACTTAGCTGCACCTAATTTGTCACACACTCAAATTGTTTGCATCTTCATAATGCCTTATTTTTTTGATAAAATTTCCATCATCTTTTGAGCAGTCTCATGCCCTGAATTTTGATTTTGTCCGGTAACAAATCGTTCTTCCTCATCCACTACAGTTATCGTGGCCAACATGTCACTAATTGGATGGCGATTGGCTTTATAGATGGCCCCAGCTTTTTTCAATTCCCCTTCGGGATGGAGCGGTGTAAACTCAATCCCCAACTGGTCAAGTTGGCCTTGTGTCACCCCTGTCATGGTTCGACCTTTTATCAACAAATTACCCGTTGTATCCCTTGCCTGAATAAATGCCAAGGCACCATGGCAGACACTTCCTAATATCGGAGTTTGAGCATAGTAGGCTTCGCTCACTTTTTTGGCCAATATTTCTGATTGTCCCATATCGTATGCGGCACCCCAACCGCCTGCAAAAAACACCACATCGTACTTGGTAAAATCAACATCCTTGATGGCTAAAGATTGTTTTACCTTTTGTTGAAAAACAGCATCTTTCAAATACCGTTTATCTGCATCATCTTTTATCATGTAATAAAAGGACTGCGGATCTATTGGAATTTCCCCTCCTTTGATACTGGCCAGATCTACTTCCATATTGGCATCTAAGAATTCATAATACGGAACTGTCATTTCCGAACCAAAAACACCAGTGGGTTTGCCTGTGGTTTCCCCGGGTTTGTTGAGAACGCCATGACTGGTGGTAACCACCAAAGCTCGTTTACCTTTCAAGTTGTATTGCTGGCTACCCTCGAAGTCGGGATGTAATCCCATTGCTTTAAGGATTTTTGGTGAAAAGAGTACAAGGAGTACCATAACAACTAAAAGGATGCCTAGAATTTTCATGATTTTGTTTTTAGACATGCTATCTTAATTTTAGGAAATCGGAAAAATATTATTGCTGTGGACAACTACGTGCTAAGCCGTCAAAAGCACTTGTCGTTGTAGTACATTCCCATTCAAGTGAAAAATCAGATGTTGTGGAAGGTGGCAAAAATCTTTCAACACTATAAGTAATGGGTGTATTTTCCAGAATGGGTTTGCGATGGTTGAAAAATCCCCCATCCGACCCATCTATATCTCCTACTTTCATGGTAATACCATCTTCTAACAAAATGCCTTCTACCCAAAGACCTTCGCCGTAATCTTCTTCTAATGCTAACTCCCAATTTTGATAACCTTCCCCGTCCAAAACCCAAGCATGTTTCACCCACCAGGCACCTGTGCCATCTGCCTGTAAAAACTCCTCCCCACTTCCATTCAAATAAACCGCATTAGGATGATAGCAAGGTGTTTCCCCCGTTATAGTCGTTGTACATTCTCCAGGGCCAACTTGTGCCGGAATTATTACCTGACCATTAATGACCTGTTGTGCATATACGGATACCCGTTTCGTTGCGGCATCAATATGCATATCATTGATAATTTGGATAGGGA
>JAHDGC010000060.1 GCA_020627865.1 Saprospiraceae bacterium
AAATTTCGAATCTAGGCGAAAGATAAAGCTGTTTATATGTAAATATGTCTAGCCATATCGCTGCTTTTATGCGCTATGCGTATGCGGGTTAAATGGGAATGTAATTTAACTAAAGTCTTCTATTCGCATTGAATTTAGGCTTGATAACAGCGAACGTTTGCATAAACGACGTGCTTTTTGCAGCGTTGGCCGCCTTATCTTGCTTTGCAAGGCGCTGCGTTGGCAGTAAAAAGCATGGCCGTTTTATGCTTTGTTCTGCTCAGTTTTCTTTTTTATTCTCTTCCTTTTACTATCAATAATATCCTTTCCAACCTTGTAACAATATAAACTCGCTGGAACAAATTTATAAGTTATATCCTGAATAGTTTGATTCTCTTCAATATCAATTGTTGTAACTAAAACTTCCTTTAATGAATGTTTCTTGCAAAAAGACTTTGCATTTTTAAGATCAGATGGATTTTTCGCAAACCTATTTGAAAATTTAATCTCGATACACCATTCAGGTTTTTGTTTGGCATCCAATGATACAATATCTATTTCTCCCGAACTCCATCTGGAATAGTATAAGTCAAAATTATTACGGTGATGCCACTGCGCAAAAATGGCCGTTTCTACCATATTTCCCATAAATTTATCTAAGGGGGTTATTGGAGAAAATAAGGCTCCCCTTAGTGAAGGGTTTGTTAGGTATACCTTAAAGAAATTTGCCCTTTTAAATTTTTTACCATTTTGATCTATCCGGTGTATAATTTTAATTAGGAATGCTGCCTCTAAATAGGTCAGGTATTTTTTAATCGTATTTTTGGCAACACCAGAATTTTGAGATATTTCATCCAGTGACATTTCATTCCCGCTATTATAAGCTATATAAGTAAAAAGAGAATTCAGCTCCTGTATATCGCTTATACCATATAAACTCGGAAGATCCCTCATCAGTACCTTGTCAATAATATCATTCCTGATATATCTCCCCGGATCAGACTGTATAGTTTCTGATAATGAAACTTCAGGATAGCCCCCATAATTGACATAATTCAAAAATACCTCATTCAGCCCTTTAATATCATTTGTCCTATAATCCGTATATAAGTATTCCTCTTTTTCTACATCTATTGGCACAATTAATCCCTCATTATCCGTTAATGAAAGAAACTCGTGGAAGGTTAAGGGAGGTAAAATGAATTCCGTAAATCGACCCGCACCGGATTCCTGACTTTTTAATTTCAATGCTGCCGCTGCCGAACCCGATACCACAAATTTTATATTATGGTAGGAATCAACCAATGATTTGAGGTGCAATTCCCAATTTTTCAAATACTGAATCTCATCAAAAAAAATAAAGAGTTCAGATGAAGTCGATTTATAATTAATCTGGAGAAACAGGTTTAGGAGTTCTTCTAGTGCAATTCCATTGTAAAGTGGAGTTTCTATGGAAAAATAGCAAATATTCTTGGCATCAACACCTTTATTTAATAATTCGTCAATCGAATGATAAAGTAATACCGTTTTCCCAACCCTTCTCGGTCCCATCATTACAACAGCCCTTTTAATTGTTCTTTCTACCAGTAACGGAAATAATAACTGAAAATATTCCCTTCTTTTCATTTTTCCATAGTAGGCATCAATTTTACCCGTTTTCCACCATGGATTCTCGAATTTTATCCTATCTATTACTTGTTCTTTTGAAAACTTAATTGGCATAAGATTAATTTATTGATTTTACACAAAAATAACATTTTTATTTAAAATCAACAAGTTAATCTTAAAATTATATTTATTAATTGAGCAGAACATTTACATATACGCAATGCTTGCTGGCAGGCTATCGTCACAGCTTTTTCCAAGACCCAACTACAGCATCTTAGCCCTATCGCATGCAGCTTTTCTTTCTTTTTTACCCTTCTGTATCATCCTTCAACTTTACATCTGCCCAATTTTCCCCCTTTTCTATTCTTCTCAATTGGGTCATGGTGATATCGAATTGTTTGGCCAATATTTTCCTTTTCGTCTTGCCCGCTTTCAACCTTTTCTTCAGCAGCAATACTTTCGTAGCCGTCATCTTTACGACCAGTTTCTCCCTATTGACCTTATCACTGATTATCCCCCTTTCTTTGTGCAATTCCGTTAATTCCAACCTGCTCAATCTCTTTAAATTTTTGTAATGATTATTTTCCTTGTTTCCATCTATATGGGTGAGGAATTCCCTGTTCAATGCCACGTCTTCCTCCGTCTTCTCCAGAAAATGTTCCGCTACAAACTTGTGGACAGCCATACTTAATCGTTTGCCTTCTTCCAGCCTTATGTTCAGCATCTTGTACCCACTTCCTCTTGATCCCTTTAATTCTTTCTCTTTTCCAGTCCGTTTGTCTATTGCTTTTATGCGCCCATAATCCGAGATATAATACTCTGACTGCTTGGATGGATATTCTCCCACGACTTTACGCCATCTTTCATTCCAATGGCTCCTTAGTTTGTCTGAAGGCTTAACTTTAGCCGATACTTCTTCTTTTTTTTGCATTTTCTCCATAATGATGTAAAGTTTAAAAAATTACGCTTCTGACTGCTTATGTTGTATGCAGACAGGTGAATATCTTACAAGTGCATACTAGTTATAGATAAACTACTGACTTGTAAGGCTTACTTATCCTATCTGCTGACCCGTCTGTGTGACTTGACAGGCAGGCTTTACCAGATAGGGGTTAATTTTTTATTTGATATTAAATGTAAGGATTTTTCTCCAATTTCTTCATTCCCTGCACGTGTTTTTTATCACTTTGGTATCTATTTCTCCCGTTCGCATAACATTTTCGACATCTGAGTTTCTATATCATGAAACTTTACAAGGTAAATAATTCTATTCAAAATATGCTTGGCCATATATATGTTTTTATAGCTAAATTACTTTTGCTTGAAAAGCATACAGCCAAACATAAATCTGTTTATATGCCTAGCCATATTGCTGCTTTTATGTTGATCGGGCATAAATAAAAGCAGCAATATCGCAATTACTGCCTTATAACACAATAATACCGAATAAATTGATATTTACCTGAAAAAATTATACTTTATAGTATTATTATTGGCTACATTTGGTTAAATGTAATCCTTTATAAATAAGGAATATGCTACCAACGCATCTTGGGTTAAAAAAATGTTAATCTTCTCATATGATCAAAATTTATAAGCCCTTAATCGTTGTTTGATTGTTGTATTTTCAAAACCGATTCAAAACAAACAACACTACAAAACGATGTCCCAAATCCTCCAACTTATTCTAGTGCTGTATCTTCTATGGCCTTCAAGTGTGCGTGCCTATACCACACACGATCTTTGCGACCACTGGCAATACCAGATGGATACGACCAACAATGTAGATTTTGCCCTCAGCACCTGCCAAGATATTTTTCCAAAAGTAAGTCCGGATTGTCAAGCGCGCGTTTATGTGATGTTCGGAGAAATTTATCTTTTAAAATTGCAACCGGATTCTGCCCTTTACTTTTTCGATCAGGCTATTGACTTGGCCAAAAAGCTTGCTGATGAAGAACAGTTGATGGATACTTACTTCAGGAAAGCGGGTGTTTTAATTGAAGATAAAGGAAAAACGAATTCTGGGATAGCATTGTTAAATGAAACGAGAAAATTACTGGATAAATATCCCGATAGTAAAGCTTGGATCGGGTATTATAATCGGATGGCTTCCTTGGCAGATGAGCAGGCGGATTATCAAAAGGCCATTGTGTTTACAGATTCGACTTTGGCCGTTGCTACTCGGTTTCGGGATTCTCTGGAGATACCGCCTTGTTATCATAATCTGGGTGTTTATTATATGAAATTAGCAGACTATGAAAAAGCGGCGGAGAATTTATTACATGCTTTAGCAATAAGGGAAAAAACTAATGATGATCTGGCGGTCAATTATTATGTATTGGGTTTTTGTTATAATAAATGGAAGCAGTACGAGACGGGGCGACATTACCTGAGGAAGGGCGTGGCGCAGAGCCGGAAGGATGACAATGGTTTTCATTTGTTGCTCAACTATATCGCGCAGGCTAATGCTGATCGGCATCTGGCGAACCCTGATGATGCGGTTGTCGCCGTAGATTCCGCGATTCTATTGGCTAGAAAATTAGATAGTCCCTACAACATTTCGGAAGCCTTGAGGATGAAGGCTCGGATTTATTTTGAAGATTACCAACTTCACGAGCGTGCGGAGACTTACTTCCAACAAGCTTACGATGCGGCGGTGCTTGCGGATGACCCGCTTGTCCTGTATCCAAGTTGCCTCGGGATGATCCAGTTTTTTTTACAACAAAAACAATATGCTAAGGCGGAAAAATTCTTCCCACAACTGGAAGACTTGACACGACAAATGCAAAGGGCAGATTATAAGGTGGCCTTTCATAAAGTGTATAGCCAATACCTCGAAGGCATCGGAAATGCAAAGGAGGCCTTATCCCATTTCCGAAAATTTCACCTACTCCAGGATTCTATTGCCAATAAGGAAGTATATGGAAAAGTTGCCGCGTTGGAAAAGAAGTATGATACCAAACAAAAAGAGTTGGACATCGTTCGCTTGCAACGGGAAAAGGAGGCACAAGCCCAACTGGCAGCAACGGCGAGATTCCGGCAATACTTTTTTCTGGGGGTTGCTGTTTTATTATTGTCCCTGATTTTAGTGGGAAGTTGGTTCTTCCGGAAATTACAAGTGCAGAAGGAAGCCTTGAGGGAAGCGCACCAAAATTTGGAAGAATTGAATGGCATCAAAGATCGACTGTTTTCTATCGTGGCACATGACCTGCGCGGCATGATTATCCCTTTTCAGCGGGCTGGCCGGATTTTAAAACATTATATTGACAAAGGCAACTATCAACAAACCATAAGGTTGTCTGCGGAGCTTCAGAAAAACTCCCAGCAACTTTCCCAAATGCTTGACAATTTGTTGCAATGGTCCTTGGATCAAATGAACGGCTATAGTCATAAACCGGTGCCGATTTCCGTGCAGCAAGAACTTGCTGAAATTGTAAGCATTTTTGAACAACAAAGTATGTACAAAAATGTCGAAATCAGCTTACAAGTTGCAGCAGGAGAGATTATAGATTTTGACAAGGGAGCTTTCCATGTTATTTTTAGAAACCTTATTGCCAATGCGCTGAAGTTTACAGAAAACGGACGGATTGATATTATTGGTCGCCGGGCTGCTGGTAAGTTTATCTTCAAGGTGAAGGACAGCGGAACGGGGATGTCGAAGGAACAAGTTGCGCATATTTTTGATTTGGGCAAAACGGTAACGACAACGGGTACGAAAGGGGAGAAGGGGAGTGGCTTGGGACTGAGTTTGGTGCACCGTTTTGTAGAAATTCATGCAGGGGAAATAATGGTGTCTTCAGAAGAAGGAATGGGGAGCGAGTTTGAATTGGTTTTTCCATTGGCAGCCATCAATGCTACTGATGATAAGGTTTTATCGCAGTGGTCAAAAAGTAAGGCAATCGCATAACAAATAATTTACGACAGATGATGCGGTTCTAATCAGAAATATGAGTAGTAATAATTTTTCAACATAAATGTTTTTTGTTTAAATCATTAAGAAATTCAGGCTAGTTAAGCTAAACGAACTTCAGCTCGTTTTTTCTTAATGAACCTTCATGTTTCAAGAAAAACCTGCCTGTACAAGCCTGCGTGATTTGTCAGGCAGACAGGTTTAGCCGTTTAGTATACTCAAAACAATTCCTATATGAACCTTTATATTGTAGAAGACGAATTTTTCCAGTTAGAAGACCTGAAAATTACCTTGGAAGAGTTGGGGCATAATTGCGTTGGGCATTCTGATGACCCTTTTGAGGCACAGGAACAAATTGGCCAGTCTGGAGCAGAAGCCGTATTGATGGACATTCACCTGCACGGAAAATTAGCAGGCATTGCACTCGCCCGAAGGGTCAAAGCACTTTGCCAGCTTCCGATTATATTTACCTCCTCTGATCGGAATATTACCGTTATGGAAGAAGCGGCGGATGTCGCTCCGGTGGCTTACCTCACCAAGCCCATCAATCCTGGAGATCTTCAGGCTGCCCTTATCCTCGCCCAAAAACAAATCGTTCAGGCAAGCCATACGACCGAAGCACCCAACAAAACTATTTTTGTGAAAAACGGTAATAAACTGGTAAAGGTAGCGATGGAAGATATTTTGTTTGCCCATACAGATACCAAAAACTATTGCACCTTGGTTACGGTACAAAACCAAAAACTCACTTTTAGAAATTCTATCCTCGCTTTCTATAAATTACTCGATCCAAAAATGTTTATCCAAACCCACCGGAGCTACCTTGTGAATTTGCAACAAATAGACTGTATCCACGAAAATGATCAGACCATCGAAATACAAGGACATCACGTTCCGGTAGGCCGTACTTTCAAAGCGGCTTTGTATGAACGGATGAAGGTGCTCTAACGTTCGGCACGCCCATACCGCCATTCCGCCACACAATCAGGCCAAAGCGCCACAAGTCCAATTTTAGCATTGGAGTCTCCCATATATTTGTACTATATTTTTAACCATTAAAATAAAATTATTATGAAAGGTACAATCATTCTTCCAAGCAATTTGTTGACTGCATTCTTCCTAATGACCTTAATCGTTTTCTCTTCCTGTGCAAAAGATGAAGATACCACGCCTGATCCAATCGAAGATAATCCGGTCGTCCTTCCGGCAGAAGTCGTTACCAGCTATCAGGGTGATCTAAGCTATACGTCCGCTTCCGGAGATTTTATTTTTGAGGAAAACGGCACGGCTACCATCACGGGGTCAAATGGCACTTATACCATCAGTTTCAGTAATGGGGTACCTGCCTTGAATGCCCTGAAGTTTAAAACCCAAAGTGGCGGCTATGCTACCATTTCAGATGATGGCAGCCTGTCCGGTATCGCTATTGATGGAGATGATTTGGATATTGGTTCGACAAAGGATGGGGCGACTTGGGCTTTTAGTGGTAGCAAAAATTAATACAGAAATATTTTAATGGAGGATGCGGGCGGTACGGAATATCTGGTCGCCCGCTCTTCATTTTTCGATAAGAATTTTCTAAAAAACGTAGAATCGCAATGCATTGCGGTTCTACGTTTTTTATTTACAATCAGCCCCGTCGTTATTATTTTCTTTAACGCTTAGCGTTTTTAGTGTAAAATATCCCAAACTCCCCTTATCTTGTTGTCATGTCTAGAAATAATAATATCACCATATCATTGCGTAATAAGGAAAACAACATGAATAAACCCGAAATCATCCAACAAATTGAAAAAATCATCCCCAGCATCAAAATCGAAGCTGCACCGGAGCGACCGGGTGCTGTTTTGCCAACAAGATACGGACGGGCGATGTATGCGCAAGACAAAGCCGGAAACATTACCGGGCTGAATCTGGCCAAAGTCGGATTGACAGACAAGCAATGGAAACAAATCGCCGCATTGGATGGCCTTGCCGAAAACCTTCAGTTGCTAAACCTCAATGAAAATGAACTGACTGTTTTTGAATTTCTGGGAACAACGGCTTTCCGAAAATTGGAATCGTTGTGGTTGGCCAATAATAAGATAAGGACATTTGCCTTGCCGAAAGGAAAGAATGCTTTGATAGATTTGGTGCTGGAAGAAAACCCGTTGGCAGGCACCTTGGGGGAAATGTTGCCCCGAGGAAATGATCTCGTGTTGGATTATCTGCAAGGCTCGAAATCCGGCACCGAAGAAATTTTTGAAGTCAAAATGTTGATCGTCGGGGAAGGTGGAACGGGAAAAACGACCTTGTGGAATTTGCTTAAAAATTCTAAACATAAAGTACCTGATCCAGAACAGGAATCTACCATTGGTATCCAAATTGAAGAAGGCTGGAATTTTCCACATCCCGATCATCGAGGGGAACAATTTTCTGTAAACCTCTGGGATTTTGGCGGGCAGGATATTCAATACATGACCCATCAGTTTTTTTTGACGCGGAGATCGTTTTATGTGTTGCTGGCGGATGGCCGGAAGGAAGTGGCCAATTTCTCTTACTGGTTTAAAATTATCAACCTGTTGGGTTGTGATGAAAATGAAAAAGAACGCTTGCCGGTTTTGGTGGTGTTGAATGAAAGGGGAAACCCAAATTTCAAAATGCCGTATGACCAGGCAACGATAAAAGAGGACTTTCCGAAACTGGAAATCATCAGGCGGGAGGTAGACTTCGCGGATAAGGCCAGGGGAGATGGTCGCTTTGAGGCTTTGGTGAAAACCATAAAGGAAACACTGACCAAGAAAATTCCGCACTTGCCGTTGGAGTTTCCAGAAAACTGGTTCAAGGTAAGGCAGGCATTGTCCGCACTTCGCAAGGATAAAAATCATATTACGGCGAATGACTTTGAAAAAATATGCAACAAGAACGATGTTAAAGGCAAAGCAACGAGAGATCGGCTGAGTCGCCTGTTGCACGACTTGGGTGTGCTCCTGCATTTTTGTGATGACCCGGAGTTGGCCAACTTCATCGTCCTGAATCCGCAGTGGGCAGCCAATGCCGTTTACGAGATTATGAAGCATAAAACAGTTAAGGAAAATCACGGGCGTTTTGATAAAAAAATACTATTTGAGGTCTGGGAAAAAAGTGGCTTTACGACGGCAGAACAGGCCAACCTGATCCGGCTAATGCTGAAGGATAATTTTGAAATTTGCTTTAAAGCAGATGAAAAGGGCAAGGAAATCTACATTGCCCCGCAGTTGCTGGCTGCTCAAAGACCGGAGGCTTTTAGTTGGGAAACGGATAAAGCTACCTTACAATATATGTATGTATATCCTTTTATGCCGAAAGGGATTATCGGACGATTGATTGTTCGGGTCAATGAGGATATTGAGGAACGGGAAAAGCAAAAGATGGTTTGGGAAAAGGGGGCTATTCTTGTTAAAGAAAATTGTCGTGCGTTAATTGTTGAGGAAAACCACCCGATGGACGGCAGGCAAACCATTAAAATTGAAATACAAGGACAGGGGACAAACAGTAGAAAAAATATATTGCGGGATATTCGGACAGAATTGCATAAAATTCATAGCCGATCTTTTCCCCGATTAAAGTACTATCAAAAAATTCCCTGTATCTGCTCGGAATGTCTCCAATCTGAGAAACCTTATGCGCATGATTTGGATGAGTTAGAAAATCTGAAGACCAAAAATGCATTGAGTTCGCAGTGTCGGGAAAGTGGGGCTTCTGTTCCTATCAGGGCATTGCTCTCACTGGTTGGCTTGATGGAGATGGAGGACAAGCCTTCGGATGAGGAACCTCAAAACAAGACGGGTAAAAAAATATTTTTTTCTTATTCCAAAAATGATCGGAAATATCTGGATCAATTAAAAAAACATCTAACACCACTGAAGCGAAATGGAAAGATAAAGGGCTGGGATGACCACGATATTTTGCCGGGGGAAGAATGGGATGAGAAAATTAAAACGGAATTGGCGCAAGCTGATATTATCATATTAATGGTTAGTGTTGAATCCATTGCTACAGATTATATCTGTGATGTAGAAATTAAACAAGCTATAGAACGGCATGAAAAAGGGGATGCTGTTGTAATTCCCGTTATTCTTGATTTTTGTATTTGGAAAGATATGCCTTTTGCGAAATTAAATGTGCTCCCATTAAAAGGTAAGCCCATAACGGATCATGATAATGAAGCGAAGGCGTGGGTTAGTGTGGTAGAAGGAATTGAATTACGCATTAAATAAAGACGATTCTTTGGCAGTTGTTGCAAAAAAATAAATTCTCAATATGTATTTCGATATGAGTTCCATAGGAACGGGATGTCTTTGCCCTGTCTGCGTGGCTGCGTGGCTTGTCAGGCAGGCAGCCATGTAAATGTCTGGAGCGCAAGAAGTGCAAAAATTGTCAAAGGCCTAAAAAGACTAAAAAATGAAAAGATTGGAAAATATTTCCATCCCAAACAGCCGACCCATAACAATGATCTTCGTAAAAGGAGGCGAATTTCCAATGGGCAGCCGGGAAGAGGATAAGGATGCTTTTGAAAGCGAAAAGCCCCAACATCCCGTTCGCTTACCAGATTATTACATCGGCCAGTATCCCGTAACCCAAGAACTTTGGCGAGCCGTGGCGAATGCGGCACCGGAATTTAAATTGGAAGAAGACCCTTCTGATTTCAAAGGAGATTCGCGTCCCGTAGAAAATGTTTCTTGGAACGATATTACAAAAAGCTTTCTACCAGCACTGCATAAAATAACAGGCCGGGCGTTTCGCCTACCCACGGAAGCCGAATGGGAGTATGCGGCACGAGGTGGCATGTATCATCAGGAGGAAAATTATACATATTCGGGGAGTGATCGCCTGAAGGATGTCGGTTGGTATGATGAAAATAGTAATGGAGAAACGAAACCTGTTGGGAAGAAGCATTATAATCCCTTGGGGATTTATGATATGAGTGGGAATGTCTGGGAGTGGTGTGCAGATGTATTTGATAAAAATTTTTATAGGCAATGTTTGGAGCAGGGGGTGGTAGAAAATCCTTGTAATCTTGAACAGGGCGTTAGGCGGGTTTTGCGTGGTGGCAGCTGCTTCTATCATGCGCAGGCTTGCCGGGTCGCTTGCCGCCTTGACGCTCACCCGGTCGATCGGAATGACCATATCGGTTGCCGTCTTGTCCTCCAGTTCAGTGGTAAGGGAGTTGGCAATTAATAAGGTACGCAAAATGTCGAGCTTATTTTTTCTTTAGGCTAGGCAAATTTTTTCGGCATAGCCCAGCTATGGCTAAAAAATTTAACGACGCATAAGGGAAAAAGAAGCCGGCAGGTGCGTAGATTATTATTTTCCAATTCCCTATGTAAAGGAAGTTGCCTATACCCGGAGGGTAGGCTGTAAAAGGTAGAGGGGGAAAAAGGGCAGGGGAGAGCGATGCCGCCAACGCAGCATGCGAGCTGGTGAGGGACGAACCAAGCCGCATAGCAAGTGGCGGTATCGCGATGTGGGTGGGCGCGGCGAGCTGTAATTACGGAATTAAGAGGCAATACTTTACCCAATAGGTATGTACAATGTATATGATAATCGTTGGATTTGATAAACGAATTGAGTATCTGAAAATACACCAGACTTTAGTTATTTCAAGAATTTGAATACAAAACCGTAGAGCCGCAATGCATTGCGGCTCTACGGTTTTGTTATTCGGCATACCCCCTCCAAATCATCCGCCAAACTTTCCAACCCGAATTCCATATCCGCATCGTTTTCCGCAGGCGTATTGTTATTTTTAAACTTATCCAAATTGATATTGGTATTTGCAAAAAGGGTCTTCCTGTCGAGTGGAGGAGGGGCAGCCGTTTCTTCACCAGTGGCTGTTGCCGAAATATCCTGTTCTTGTAATGTTTCCGTCACGGGGATTTGCTGCGCTGCTGTTTGGCCAAAAATAACTTCTGGTGAAAGCTTTTCTGCGCCCTGATTTTCGGATATTATTTTTGACGGGGCAATGGCTGTTGCTGCCATTGCCATGTGGTATTTTTTCCTTGATTTTTTATCTATGATAATCAAGCCGATGTAATAGATTATTGTGAGGATAATCATTATGATTGTTGTAGGAGATATTATATCCATGATTTGTTGAATTTTCAGTGATAATTTTTCTCCCCGTAGAAACGCGATGCATCGCATTTCTACGGGGAAATCAAACAATAATATTACATATTAAATTTCAATCCTTCAACCGCTCAATAGTAAGTGCCATAATTTTATCCTTGTTTTGCTCCGTCCATGCTTGCAAGACCAAATCGAGGGAATCCCGCACATATTGATCGGGATACACCAATTTTAAAAATTGCAAATGCTTCCTGCGGATGGCCGTTGTGGTAAAGGCAGGATCAACCACGCGGGGCAGTGGCGTATCGGGCGATGGCCTTTTTCTCCTTTTCCGTCGGGTAGATTGTGGTGGCGTTTTTTTCACTTGTGGCGGGTTGCTTGCCTCTTGTTTTGCTTCCTTTTTAGGAATTGTACCCACAACGGTTTTAGGCTCCTGCGCAGGTTTGTTGTTAGATTCAGGAGCTGCTTTTTCGGGAGCAGTTTTCTCCGTTTCTACGGCAGGTGGCTTTTCTACCGGTGCCTTGCTTTTGGCATAATGTACGCCTCCGCCCGCTACTTCACGGAGCATGTCCTGCATATTAAGATCGTCGATATCCATATGTTTGTTTTTATAAAAAGTTGGAACTTACTGTTCATATAAACGGGAAACTATTGATCCATGAATTATGTCTCCATTGTCATGGACTTTTCAGACGAAACGGTTTCCAGATCATGCATGATACTGTTGGCGAAACGGTGTATTTTCAAGTTTGGTTTTTGTGCCTTTTCTGGAATCGGAAAAAGGGTGCTTCGGTAAACCCGTTCATAGATGGTATAGGCATTGATATGATCGTCGAGAAATTCAAAATTGGTTTCGAAATTTTTTCGGATGCCGACCATTTTATTCTTTGCCGGAACCTTGTTGAAAAACAGTTTGCAACTCCGGAATTCTTCGCTGACGGGTTTGATCTTTGTGGTGAGCTGCATGTATAATTCCAATGCGCTGAGGGTGGAGAAATCATCTTGCAGAATTGGAATATAGAAATAATTGACCTCCCGCAAGAATGGAATGATGCCCTCCTGATTCAGGGAGCCAGCCACATCCACGAAAATGTAATCGTATTCGATTTTCAGTTCTCGGATAACTTCGGCACAACTTTCGAGATTGGTTTTTATGATGGGGTAGGGTTTCAGGTCGTGATATATTTTATGGTAAGTGTGTTCCAGCCGTTTTTTCTTCTTGATAATCCGAAGTTCTTTTTCTCTCCTTTTGCTGATGGAGTTTTGCGGAAAGTCTGCATCTACGATTGCAATGGAAAGTTGGTGTTTGAAGAAAAAAAGGTTGGCGATTAATGTGGTAACGGTGGATTTCCCGACACCACCTTTCTGACTGATAAATGAAATAACTCTTGACATGTTACTTTTTTTGATCGTAAGGAAATAGGGCATATAAACAGCTTCTTACTCTTGACGGAAAGCATATTTTTCCAACACGACAAGACAATCAAGCTGCTGTTCATAAACCGATGAAGCAGAAAATATGTAAAGAGTAATGATAGGTATACCAACCGGACAAGGAATATTGTCCAGGCATATAAATAGAGATATTTGGTAAGTATCTTGATACAGATAATTCCTCTGTATCCCTAAAGGTATAAACTTTTTCCAGAAAAAAACAAACCCGATTTGATGTAATTATAAAGTGTAAGTTTTTTTAAATGTGTAGCATATTGATAATTACTTGTTTTGGGAATTTTAGGCTTGTAATTTTTTTACAAACAAAATCTCATCATGTAACTGTAGGTATTATTATTATCCTATAATTGTATAGTACAATGTTTTTATACTGTTATAGTACAATAGCACGATACTGCTATAGCACTATAACAATGCATTTCTATGGTATCATAATATGATATTGCTATCATTGGATAATACTATATTTTCATAGCACCACAACACCATATTTTCACACTGCAATCATACCATATTTTTATAGTACTACAACACTATATTTTACAAAGGAAATGATCCTTTTATTTTTAACCATGCTATACTGCTATAGCACAACGGTACTATATTACGACAGTAGGAAACGGTAGTGGAGGATATTTGAAAAAGCAACGCGAATTTCAAATAGCAAGGTGTACCTTTGGATGCACAAAAACATAAATCCTATTCTTTTAGAATAATCTTTATTATTTTTGTTGGCATCCAAAGGCTTCCTTGCAAATTTTCAATTTGGGGAAAACTCATTGTATTCGCTATTTTGGTTTAGTCCTAATTTTTATGTTTCCCGTAGAGATGCGATGCATCGCGGCTCTACGGGAAACATATTAAATCAACGTCAATGTTTTTTATTTTTAAACATCCGTATTATGGAAAAGAGAATCTTACAGTTGCCGAGAATCCGGTTGAAACCATCAGAACGATTATTGCTCGATGAAGATTTTAAAACATCCTTTCAACCCACCTTTTCGGACTTTATCCGGCAGCGGTTGCTGGATAAGAAAATATCACGATCACAGGAGTTGAGATATAAGGCCTTGCTTAATGTGGGAAACTTGCGGCGGGAGTTAAATGCTATTGGGAATAATGTAAACCAAATTGCCAAAAGACTCAATACCGAGCAGGAAATTTTTATAACCGGAACAGAACGGACAACCTTGATGCATTTAGATCATTTGTTGACACAGATAAAATCAACGCTTGATGAAATGTGAATGGCAATAGTCGATAATGAAATTTATGTCTTTTAAGTAAAGATCAAAAAAGACCGGATACCTATTTCCAGGATTGGTTGATTTGCAGTACAATACTTTTACCTTTTTACTTTTATTACCTTTTTACTTGATTATTATGATCGCAAAAATCACAGCCGGAAATAAATTTTATGGCGTGCTGGCCTACAACCAAAAAAAGGTAGCTGTCGGGCAGGCGAAGGTATTGTACCAATCCGGCCTCGTAAATACCAATCCCACAACGGCAGCACAAACGTTGGAGGCCTTGAGTAATTCTAGGGTGAAGAATCCCGTCTTTCATGCTTCCCTTAGTTTTGCGGAAGCCGATAGGGAGAAGCTCGATGATAAAAAAATGCTGCTGCTTGCCAAAGAATACATGGAGCAAATGGGTTACAAGGATCAGCCCATGATTATCTACAGGCATTATGATACCAAGCATCCGCATGTGCATGTGGTAACGTCTAGGGTGAATGTGAACACCCAACTTAAAATCAAAGCCCAAATGGAAGGGCGGCGCTCCAAGGTCATTACAGATCAAATGGAAATCAAACACGGCCTGACCATCTCCGACAAAAAGCAACTGGAAGTAAAGGATGTTGTAAAAAATATTAAACAGGCGATGGAGGCGGGTAGGCCGGAAAATGTTGCTTTTCTCAACAAGGCATTGACAAAGGCAGACGCTCCGGTCAGGGCGGAGCTTGCCGGAAAGGGACTTGTCTTTTACAAGGTTGCACCAGATGGGAAGCGGACTTCAAAGTCATTCAAATCCTCCTTGTTCAAAGCATATGAATTGGATTATAAATCCATGCAAAAAACCTTTGCCCAGAACAAGGAAAATAGAATCTATGTTCGGAATGCCGTTCGGGAAACTCTTCAGGGAGCGACTCCGATTAGCATGAAAAATTTTACAGAAAAACTCAGGGCTAAAAAAATTGAAACGGACTTCAGGGGCGGGACTAAAGGCTTGCTCGGGGTGCATTATATTTACAAAGGACATCGTTATAAAGGTTCTGATTTGGAGCGGGCTTTGAGTTGGAACAATACCAAAAAACGATTGGAGCTTCCGGATGCAACAGACTATACCTTGCGAGAACAACTGAAGGCGTCCATGAAGTCTGGAGAACCGATCCGGATGAAATATCGAAACGGGCGTATACATTTTTCTAGTAATGATCCTGATTTGGATGAAAAATTAAACAGTATGCATTCGGATGATGCACTCGAACTGACGGAGAAACATAATGATTATCAAAGAGACAGCAAGGAACAGTTGAAAATGGAAAATAAGGCTGGAACAAAAACTTTAGGTGGTGCAGCAACTTTCATCAGCAGTGCTTTCGGGAGTGAAGTTGATGAGTACTTGAGAAAACGGAAAAAGCGACTGGCGGAAGATCGGAAGTTGCAGCGGAGAATTTGATTTTGTATAAAAAACGTAGAACCGCAATGCATTGCGGTTCTACGTTTTTATACGGCATTTTACTTTTAATAAAAACGGATACATACTGTTAAAATAATACCATAATATATTATAATGAACAACCGATCAGAACATCAATCGTTGCTGCTAGCACTCCTGTTGAGT
>JAHDGC010000938.1 GCA_020627865.1 Saprospiraceae bacterium
AATTACTTGTGATGTTACTACAATTGATCTTACTGCTAGTGGCGGAACAACCTACGCATGGTCTACCACAGAAACTACACCAACGATTACCGTAAATGCAGCAGGAACTTATACCGTTACGGTAACGGATGGTAATATGTGTACGGATGTTGCAACAGCAACAATCACGCAAAATACAACTGCTCCAACGGCAACCCTTACACCAGCAGACCCAACTTGTCCAGATGTAACTGGAACAGGTAGCATTACCATAGATTATACAGCCGCAACAGGCTTTGCTTATGATATAGTACAAGGTGCAACTTATACAGGCACTGCAACTGCCGCTACTGCAACCGCACAAGGTGGCATACAAGATGTTATTGCAAATGCAGCTTTACCGGGTGGTGCTTTGGCTGCTGGTGGTGCTGCTACAGATTATACGATTCGTGTTTTTGATACAGCAAATGGCTGTTTCGTAGATAATACGGTTACTTTGACGCCTCCTGCTTCTTGTACTTGTACGCCAAGTGATATTTGCGAAGGTGGTGACGTTACAGCGACAACTACAGGATACACAACAGATGCGGGTTATGCTTTGATTTTTGTCATAGCGGATGCAACTACCGGAGAAATTGTTAATGTTTCTGGTGATGAAGTAGGTGATGGTATCTATATGTTCAGCACCGCAGGATTGTCTGGTGTTTATAATGTACATTCTTTGAGTTATGATACTGCTGATCCTCCTTCCTTCTTGCCTTTGGCTGTTAGTGGCACAATGCCTGATGCAGCTACAGTAGCTGGTGCGACAGGATGCTTCAATGCTGATTTCCTTACTGATATTAATTGTCTAAATGTATTGCCGGTTCCTGTTGCTAGTGCAGCTCCTGTTACAATTTGTTCTGGTGAAGCGACAGCACTTGATGTAACGGATATTGCGACAACACCTGTTGCGGGTGGCACATTCAACTGGACAGCTACTTATGGTGCTGTTACAGGTGGTGCGGGTACTGCTACAGGTGTGAGCTTCGGTACGGCTGCAATTAACGAAACATTGATAAACCCTACGGCTGCTCCGATAGATGTGGTATATACCATCACGCCTTTTGGCCCAGCTCCTAACAATTGTGAAGGTACGCCAATCATGGCTACCGTTACGGTGAATCCTTCGCCAGTAATCACAGTTCCAACTATCGAGGTTTGTAGTACAAATGCTACTGCTGTAGACCTTACGGCTTTCAACGCCACTGTTAGCGGAATTGGTACCATTACCTGGCACTTAGGACAACCAAGCTTACCTACTGC
This sequence comes from Saprospiraceae bacterium, assembly GCA_020627865.1. Classification (GTDB taxonomy): domain Bacteria; phylum Bacteroidota; class Bacteroidia; order Chitinophagales; family Saprospiraceae; genus JAHDGC01. Next base: position 1,285 of record JAHDGC010000938.1, read on the forward strand.
GGCTGTTGCAGATGACACAAGTGTCGATTTGAGTGCAGCTACAGAATTGTGGGTTCAGGTTGATGCCGGAGGATGTATTGCAGAAATGCAGATTCCATTCACGATTTTGAACGTAAACTGCGGAACATTCCCTTGGGATGGCAGTAATTGATCACAATGAGTGAGGTTGGGGTTTCCCACTTTGACTTTGCTCCTTACTTTTTTCCCATACCGATATTGGCAATCATTTTTTTCGAGAAATGATGCTGAAAATTCATCCCTTTACCGACCACATAGCAACACGGGTTTGCTCTAGGGCTGGCCATATTTTAGCCGCTCCGAAAGTATCCTGTTGAAAGCAATATTTATTCACTGAATAAAAGGAGCCTAATTGTGGTTCCGGTAAATTAAAGATGATATTCATTAACGTTCATACAAAATCTTGTTAGGAAATGATGAATCAACTAACTCGAATAATTTTCGATACGAAAAAAGTAACCTATTTAATAAATTTTATTCTCATGAAAAGACATTTACGAGTCAATAAGAATTCGTCGGTTTGGGTCACCATGACGGTCTTATGCTCTCTCTTATTTTTCGGCAATTTTCTGCAAGCACAGTGTACCATTGAATTTGAGAACGATGGTGCAATGTCCTTCGGGGTAATTGCAGGGAATATCGTAGACTACTCTTCCCCTACAGCTGGGCCGTTAAGTTTCGATGTCGTCGACGAGACGACGGGAACTTGCCCTACGGCTACAGTAGCTGCAACGGGCGGTGTTGACGATGTTTCTGTAAGCTTTGAAATGGAAACCATTTTTGATGCATATGGCGGTGTAACATCAGCTTTTGATGGTACAACGACCCATGATTTAACCCAAGTCGCTAGTGGATTCCAAGCAAACCTTGCAATGGGTAATGCCAATGCAAGAGACGTCACCGTCGGTGATGTCCTCTGTTATAATATTACAGTTGAATTCGCACCTCATATGGTTCAAAACGCATCCGATGTAAATGTAGATGTGACCAGTGTAAATACCGCTGGTGAAGCATATGAATCTATGGCTTTGGTATTCTTGGATGCCAGTGGTGCGCCGTATGGTGGGGCCATGTACGATGGTTATTATGATGATCCAGATGGCCCAGGAGGAACGCATCCTGCTGTTGGGGCTTGTGGTGCAGGACTTCCAACCGCGAATACTGCTGTTTGGTCTACAACAGGTACAGGTGTTTTTACAGCTGCAGATTTTGGTA
>JAHDGC010000061.1 GCA_020627865.1 Saprospiraceae bacterium
TAAAACAACAAAACATCTGTTTCTGTATTCAATGATCAGAAGAAAATCCCGTTCTCAAAAACATATTAAATCAGGATACGATCCTTTTCGACACCTAAATTGGTATCAATTTGGCAGAAAGCCGACAAATCATGAAATAAAAATCACTCATGTGTGTCTTTTTATTCAAAAAAACAGTCTATAAGATAATACCCTATCGAAGCAGCATTTTTGCCGCTCGTTCGTTATAGAGATTACTATACTTTTTTATTCCTGACCCGAGAACATATTTTTATAATGACCACTAAAGAAACGCTTGCAAGGCTAATACACTTATTAGGAGACTTCGAATACACGATACTTGATTTCCCATTAATTGTATTCGGCAGAAAACTTTCCACAAAAGTTTTACTGGCCAAGACTGATTTGCATATCTTAATTGACAAGATCAAACAGCTTCCCGGCATTGAAAGTATCCAACTCTCTTCGAATAATAATAATGCAAGGGTTAGTATAGCACTTCAGAATAGAACAGCATTAATTGTTGATGTTTTCCATGAATTTAAGCAAAGCCGCTTGGGTTACCTCAGTCCGAGGGAAGTCATGCAATCCAAAAGAGAAATCAAAGAAGGGGTTTTCCTCCCTTCTTACGAGCACCAGTTGGAATTCGCGGTCTTGAGTAGCTTTTTAGCTGGCCGAGGTCTCGAAGATGGTTATTTTAAATACTTCAACGAAATGCATTTCCTAATCCAAGATGATCTGCTGGATAATTTCAATAAAAAATTCAATACGAATTTCTCTAATTTGTATAGCTTGACGATTTTCAGCGAAAGTCAAAAGCAAAATATGGTTAAGGTACTTAAAACCATGCCTTACAATAGTCTCTTCAATCAGATCAATGTTAGGTGGCACAACTTCCTAGGAGTGCTCAAGCAAGCCAAACTGGTTTAAAAAGACCGCTGCGCTTTAGAGTCCAGATTGCATATTGCTGTTTTGCTCCTGATTTCCAGCTGGAGAAAGCTTCCTGCGGCCAGAACTTCCCAAAATCATCATCTTTTCAATATCGTTTATGTGTTCCGCGAACGCAAAAATATACCTATAGCTCAAGGTAGCATTAATTCAATACTAATTTTCCCATTATTGACACACAAGAAGGCAAACAGAGAATAACAACTTCCCTACAGCGCTAACTACTATTACCTTATCGGTTGAATATAGTAATCCAAGATTTATCACTTCATAGCTATAAGATTACTCAAAAAAAAGAAGATAACAATTATACTACGGATACAAATTTCGCAATTTTTCATGCCCAAAAAGGAGGCCTTATATTAGCTATAAGATTTGCCCATAATAGCAATAGTGCGCCCTCGTCATAGGTCAAGGCCATTGCCGCATACAAATATTTCAGTGTAGCATCTGGCCCAAGCATCGAAAACAATCAATTACACAATACGTAATACACTGATTAATAGCAGATTAAGAGGGTATTATCTATAGATAGGTAGATAATAAAAAAGAACCCTATCCGGGCGGATAGGGTTTAACAACAAAAAATATAAAGCTATGAAAACTAAAACTATTTTAATATCTTATTCCTTATGGTACAAATTTAATATATTTTTTGGATTTTACAAACTTTTTAACATTTTTTTAACATTTACAGTAAAATAAATTTTAAAAAGTGTTTCCCTTTGTACACATAACAAAATTAAGACTATTCTTCCTCATTTGCAAGCTTTTCAGCAGATTTTTTTTCAGAAATTTCAACTTCAGGTGAAACCGTCTTTTTGGGGACATTTTTTATGGGAGTCGCAACGACTTCGGCGCCATTATTGGCTGGTAAAATGCTCACAAAAGACTTGTTTTGTCTCGCCTTAGAGAAACTAACCGTACCGTCTACTTTAGCATGCAGGGTAAAATCTCTACTCATGTAAACATTTTCTCCGGGATGGAATCTTGTTCCTCTTTGGCGAACGATAATATTCCCTGCTTTGGCTGCTTGGCCTCCAAAAAGTTTAACCCCTAATCTTTTACTTTTACTATCGCGTCCGTTATCCGTACTACCAACACCTTTTTTATGTGCCATGATGAAATAATTTAAAAGTTAGAAAATAAGAATACTGTGCTTACGCAGAAATTCCGTCAATCTTAATTTTAGTGAAACATTGGCGGTGGCCATTTTTGACTCGGTAGCCTTTACGACGTTTCTTTTTGAAGACAATTACTTTATCTCCTTTTTGATTGCCCAGAACAGTGGCCTTCACAGTGGCACCACTCAGTGTGGGTTTGCCTATGCTGACGTTGCCGTCATTCTCCACGAGGTGAACCTGATCGAAAGATACAGCGTCGCCTTCGGAAGCCTCTAACTGGTGGACGAAAAGCTCCTGCCCTTCCTCGACTTTAAATTGCTGACCAGCTATGGTAACTATTGCAAACATTGTTAAATATTTTTATGAATAAAGATTTCCAAAATCAGGACGCAAAGTTAGCCTTTTTCACCATTATAACCAAAAATATCTAATGTTTTCTTAGGGTTTTGGAATTTACTTGTTTATAAAGTAGATTTTGGGATAAAAAAGTAGTTATTTGGAAAGTGGTTGGTAGATTGATGATTGGCACGAGATAAGTGAATCGAAAAGATGTAAAAAATAAATTATGAAAAAAAGCATAACTATCCCCTTGTTATCCCTACTGTTACTGACCAGCCTCTCCATGGACGCGAATACAATTGAAGCACAAAAGGCACAGCGAATAGATATTCCATTTTCCTACATCAACAGTTTCATCATTCTTCAAGTCGTTATCAATAATACCATCCCACTAAAATTCATATTCGATACAGGAGCAGAACATACCGTTATTACGCAAAGGGAGTACACTGATTTTTTAAATATAGACTACAAGAGGAGATTCCGTTTAAAAGGTGCAGATCTTGACGAAGAACTATACGCCTTATTGGCTCAAAATATTAGTTTCAAAATTGATGATTTTAAACTTGGCCAACAGCGTATTTTTGTTTTAGAAGATGATTACTTCCGTTTTCAGGAATATAATGGTATTGATATACACGGAATTCTGGGGGCACATGTTTTCAAGGATTATTTGATTCAAATTAATTATCAAAAGTCGATCCTTTCTTTATTCAATAGAAAATACTTCGAAAGCCGAAAAAACAAATACCAAGAAATCGCTATTGATGTGGAAAAGGGAAAACCATTCCTCAAAACCCAAACGGCCATTAATGACTCTAGCACCATCAACACCAGATTATTATTAGATACTGGAGCAAGTATCGCCCTATTGCTATACACCGATACGCACCCAGGAATTCAGCTTCCGGAAAATGCGATTGAAGGAAACCTAGGCATGGGATTGGGCGGTTATGTCAAGGGGTTTCTTGGCAGGGTATACAACCAACAATTCGGGACTTTTAATTTCCCGAATGTTCTTACCAACTTTCAACAGCTCCCCGACATGCTAGACAGCACTTATGCTGTAAATAGGCATGGCATTATAGGAAACATATTACTGAGTAGATTTATGGTGGTTTTTGATTTGGGAATGAAAAAGCTATATGTTCGCCCCATGCGGTCTATCTCTGATGCTTTTGAGTTTGATAAAAGTGGCCTTACTATTTTTGCAACTGGGGAAAATCTGGATGTCTTTTACATTAACAGTGTCCGGAAAAATTCTCCTGCGGCAGAAGCGGATATTCGTCCTGGCGATGTTATTCTTAGAATAAACTGGTGGTCTGCTGGCTCTCTAAAACTTAACGAAATCAACCGGATGTTACAACGAAAGGAAGGCAAAAAAATTCGGATTAAAATCTTACGGGATGGGAAGACTTTCAAAAAACAATTTGAGCTGCGGGAGTTATTGTAGGGTGGTTCTTGGTGATTGGTTCGTTAGTTTTTAGTTCGCGCTTGCTTGGCTTTTGATCTTTAAATTCATTCTTATGCAACTAGACTTTAGTGTAGCAATCTAACGTGGCCGTAAAATTGGGGTGCCGATGCTTAACTCTATGGACTTTTTCCTATATTCGTTTCGGAAATGTCGCAAGCATCACGACGCTATAGAGCGATTTTCTATTAATAGCAAACAAAACAAATGAAAGAACTTAACAAAAAGCTTACTTTATATGGCCTGACCATGATTGCCATAGGTTCCTGTATCGGCTCTGGGATATTTGTCACCCCAGCAGAAATTGTGAAGGCCGTTCCACATCACGGCTACATTCTACTAGTTTGGGCTATTGGTGGATTGATTGCCCTCACAGGAGCACTTACTTTCGCGGAACTGGGTGGCCTCTTTCCCAAGGCCGGTGGTGTGTATGTTTTTTTGAAAGAAGCTTATGGGGATATAGTCGGCTTTCTTTATGGTTGGGTTATTTTATTGGTAATCAATACAGGGGCATTAGCCGCACTGTCTATGGCTTTCGCCGAATACATGACTTATTTTTTTCCATTGGGAGGCACTGGAAAAATACTGTTAGCAGCAGGTTGCATCATTGCCCTCACGATGATTAACGTTACGGGTATAGATAAAAGTCAGGCTTTTGCCAATATTTTTACTGGATTAAAACTGTTGGCGATAGCTGGCATTGTTGCTGTATCTATTTATTATTTTGACAACCATGAGGAATCTTTCTCGCTTTCCCTAACAACAAATGCCCCTGAACATATTCAAACAGCATTATTGACGGCACTTATAGGTGTATTGTGGTCTTTTGGGGGTTGGCATCATGCTAGCTATATCGCCGGAGAAACCATCAATGCCAAACGAAATGTTCCCCTCGCCATGATACTCGGCACCTTAGTGGTAACCGTTACTTACCTCTTGATCAATATGGCTTATATGAATCTCCTGACACTGGAGGAAATTCAGGGATCGAACAGGGTGGCGGGAGATGCCATCGGTTCTGTTTTTGCATCGGGCGGGCAGATGGTCGCCGTTGCTATAGCCATTTCTATTTTTGGAACGATAGGCATTTACACCATGACCGCTCCTCGGATTTACTTTGCGATGGCTCAGGATGGATTATTTTTTGAAGGCCTTTCCAAAATTCACCCCAAGTATAAAACGCCTGCTGCTGCGATGATCCTCCAAGCTATCTGGGCCGTGATCCTCTTGCTTTTCTGGGGCAGTTTCCACAATCTAATTACCTACGTGACTTTCATGGATATTGTTTTCATGACGCTGGCCGGTATCAGTGTTTTTATTTTTAGAAAAAAAAGGAAGGATGCCGAAAGGCCTTATAAGGTGATTCTCTATCCTATTGTCCCCTTGATTTTCATTTTGATTTCTGCGGCTTTTGTCGTCAATACTTTGATCGAAAGACCCTTTCAGGCTATTGCGGGGATTGCTTTGCTGGGTTTGGGACTGCCGGTTTACTGGTGGTTTAGGGAACAACGACATCAAGATCATTCCCAGGATATATTAGATCAGGACATATAAAAACAAAGAACCGATATCACATACAGCAATACCGGTTCCTTATCTTTTAAAATCAATACTAGAATTTAAGTCCTAGCGATTTGTTTAGCGATTTGTTTAGCTCTTTGTAATTTTAGCCTCGATTCTGCGGTTTGCTTTTTTACCTTCGGCAGTATCGTTAGAAGCTTTCGGAGATGTAGCACCATAACCTTTGGTCGAAATTCTGTTAGCAGCGATACCTTTAGAAACGAGGTAAGCTTTAACAGATTTTGCACGCGCATCCGAAAGTTTCAGGTTATTTGCAGCATTACCTGTATTATCAGTGTGGCCTCCAATCTCGATATTGATATTTGGATAAGCTTTCAATACAGAAGCAAGATTTGCAGCTTCCACTTCTGACTTTGGATCAATATTAGCGGAACCTACAGCAAAAGTAAGATTCTTAAAGGCAAGAGATTTACCGACAAGGTCTTTTTCTGTTTTCAACAAATTCACGAATCCTTCTCCAACAGAACCTGCCGCAAACTTGATACCACTCAATGCAGCACGAGCTTGTTTTGTTGCAGCGTCTAAAACTTCACCCGCAGCATCGGCAACAGCACCAGCGGCATTTCCGGCAGCATCTACAGCAGAGCCAGCAGCACCAGCAACAGCACCAGCAGCATCTTTGGTTACGTCTACAGCTTTTCCTGCAACGTTTCCGGCTGCATCAGCGACATTGCCCGCAGCATCTTTAGTAGCATCAACAGCAGAAACTGTTGCATCCTTTGCCTTGTTCATCATACCAGGTACAAAGTAAGCCAAAGCACCTAACAATAGTAACGCAGGAAGTGCCCACTTCAACCAGCTACCACCTTTTTCAGCTGTTTCAACAGCAGTGTTAGCTGTCGCTCTAGCTGTATTCCTCGCCGTATTGGCCGCAGCATTAGCTGTTTCTGTAACTTTACCACCAAGGTTTGCAAATCCAAGTAAATCTGCCATACCAGTAGGAGCAGCATTAGCAACGTGCTTGCTTTGCCCGGCCAAAAGTCCCATCAAGCCAGAAGCATCCATCTTATTTTTATTCACGACTTTCCCTAACATCCCCATTACAAGTGGAGCGGCCATACTCAAGATACTGGTTGCAGCATTTTTCTTGATACCAGCGGCAGACATAATCAGGTCAATAACACCTGTGGTTTTGTTGCCCATCAAAATATTCAAGATTCCAGAGCCAGCATTCATAAGGCCAGATGTTTGGCTTCCTCCACCAAAAAGGCCACCCATTTTGGAGAAGATGCTACCATCGTGTCCACCATCTGTCAACATGCCTAAGATGCTTTTTGCGCCAGAAGTAGTAGAACCTTTTGACATCAGGCTTCCCAAGATCGCGGGAAATGCAGCACCCATTGCAGATTTGGTACTGGACTCGTTTTCTCCCAAGAATTTACTAGCTTGGGAAATAACATCACCACCAATCTGATCACTGAGCATGTTTAAAAGATTAATTGCCATAATAGTTGATTTTTAATTGATTAATTTATATGCTTAAAAATATTTGAAAAATTAATGGATGGTTTTCGTTGGTCTACAAAATATCCATTTTTCAAAGCTACTGGTTAGCTTGAAGCTAACCAGTAGCTTTGGTGACAAACTGTCAAAGAATCCTATTTTACATCATAACGTCGGAAGCATTAAGACGCTACATTTCATTTGAATACCTATTTTATAATAATCGCAAAAGCTATTACATAAAAAACAAATACAATTCACTTATTTTACGAAAAAACTACATAAAAGTCACTTCCAACTAAGTGATATGTCTATGGGAAAGCGGGATTATTGGATTGACGTATCAAAAAAGCAGATAAAAATAATTTATATTGAAAATATGGGACAAAGTATTCGGGTGTGAATAGTAGTTGATTTTACGGAAATTTTAATCATTTTGTTTCAACGGGGTGTAAAACAGGTATAAACACATTACTCTTTTTTGCAAAAGTAAATATTTAAAGTCGAAAAACAATCATTTTGGAGTTATTTCTGGATTTTACGAGTCAAATAAGGGTGCATTTTTATTGTTAAGTCGTTTTATAATGCTAGAATTAGGGTGGCAAATCCCAGAAATCCAAGGAATTTAAGACCTTCTTAGCGAGTATACCCAAAAAAAACGTAGGGTCGCGATGCATCGCGACCCTACGTTTTTTTTCAACATTAATTATTTATTATCCACCAAAATCATCAAAAGCGATATTTTCGTCTGGTACCCCAAGGTTATCCAAGGTACGGATAACGGAGGCATTCATCGCTGGAGGGCCACAGAAATAGTATTCAATTTCTTCTGGCTCCGGATGATTTTTCAGGTATTGTTCGTAACAAACATTCATGATATAGCCTTTGAAGCCATCTCCTTCACCGTCTAGATTTTCCTTCACTTGCCAGTTGTCTTCTGGAAGTGGATTATCCAATGCCACATAGAAACGGAAGTTTGGAAATTCTTTTTCGATTTTTCTAAATTCATCGATGTAGAACAACTCTCTTCTTGTCCGGCCACCATACCAGAAAGATACTTTCCGGTCTGTTGTTTTTAAAGTATGGAAAAGGTGGAAAAGATGCGAGCGCAACGGTGCCATTCCGGCTCCACCACCGATGTAGACCATTTCTTTATTGGTCGGTTTGATGAAAAATTCTCCGTAAGGACCAGAGATGGTTACTTTATCACCGGGTTTACACCCAAAAACATAGGAAGAGCATACCCCAGGGTTAACGGCTTGCCAGCCATTCTTTTCCCTGTCCCAAGGTGGTGTTGCGATACGGATATTCAACTTGATGATGTTTCCTTCTGCAGGGTGATTGGCCATAGAGTAAGCACGGAATTGCGGGTCATCATTCACCATTTTGAGATCCCAAAGCTTGTACTTATCCCACTCTGATTGGTACTTGTCCACACCTGCTGGATCATCAGGCAATGGAGCAATATCCATATCTTTAAAGTCAACAGTTATTTTTGGTACATCAATCTGAATATATCCACCAGATTCAAAATCCATCGTTTCTCCAGATGGCAATTTTACCACAAACTCCTTGATGAAGGAAGCCACGTTATAGTTGGACACCACCTCGCAATCCCACTTTTTGATTCCAAAAATTTCTTCTGGGATACGGATTTTCATATCCTGACGAACTTTTACCTGACAAGCCAAACGTTTGTGCTCTGCTGCTTCTTTTCTGGTCAGGTGATTCATCTCTGTTGGTAGCGGTTCTCCCCCACCTTCATCAACATGACATTCACACATGGCACAGGTTCCACCACCACCACAGGCAGAAGGTAGGAATACGTTTTGATCCGATAAGACACTCAGTAAGGTCGCACCGGGCTGTACCATCAAAGGTTTGCTATCGTCGCCATTTACAACAATGCTCACTTCACCTTGTGGAACCAGTCGCTTTCTTGCAAAAATCAACATGAAAGACAGTCCCATGATAACGGTGACGAAAACTAGGATTGCAAATAGTAATGTTTTAAAACTAAATAGAAAAATCATATCTATCTGTTGAAAGTTAATGTTAATGTGCGGTAACTGATGGATTCTCGTGAAAGTCTGAATCAGGATTCACTGGATTAGTGGATTTACCTGATTTTTCTAAAAACTTCAATTCAATTAATTAAGAACCAACAAACCAAACTTCTATTTTGTACCGGTATAAACGGCTGGATCAATTCCCATTAAGGCCATAAAGGCAATACCCATTAAGCCGGTCAGGATAAAGGCCATGCCCAAGCCACGTAAGGCAGGAGGCACATTGGAATACTTGATTTTTTCACGGATAGCTGCAATAGCGATGATGGCTAAGAACCAACCGAAGCCGCCACCTAAACCGAAAGCTACTGATTCACCAAAGTTATATTCTCTGGATACCATAAACAAAGATCCACCAAGGATCGCGCAGTTTACCGTAATCAGCGGGAGGAAAATCCCGAGGGAGTTGTAAAGTGCCGGTGAGACTTTCTCTATAATCATTTCTACTAACTGTACCATAGAGGCAATTACAGCGATAAAGAGAATGAAACGGAGGAAAGTCAGGTCGGTTTGAAACAAACCATTTTCTCCTAAGAGGTATTCATTGATTACCCAGTTGATGGGCATGGTAATTCCCAATACGAAAATTACGGCCAATCCTAACCCGAAAGCTGTATTCACGGTTTTGGAAACGGCAAGGTAAGAACACATGCCGAGGAAGTAGGCCAGAACCATATTATCAATGAAAGCCGATTTTATGAAGATATTAAAGAGTTCCATTTTTAATTATTAAGTCAAAAGTGAAAAGGGTAAAATTATTTGGTTAACCCTGCAAAAGTCTGGATCAGAATTCACTGGATTGATGAATTTTCAGGATTCTATCGGTCAATTTTTAATTTACCGTTATCAGCTATGATACATCCACCAATTGTGGGTATTTACTTCTTTGCCACCAGATCATAATACCAATAATGAACATGGCTGCAGCGGGTAATACCATCAGGTTATTGTTGCTGTACCAGGAGAAAAATGTACCGATACCACTTTCTGCGGCGGTATTGATCCAGTATTGCGTGGAGACATTATTCGCTCCGATCAAGTTCATTTGGATTGGGCTACCGGCGAAGAGGGTTCCTTTACCAAATATTTCTCGGATCAAGGCGACACCAATGAGGATGGCTCCATAGCCGAGGCCATTTCCAACACCATCGAGGAAAGATTGCCAAGGCTTGTTGGCCATCGCGAAGGCTTCCAAGCGACCCATTACGATACAATTGGTGATAATCAGTCCGATGAAAACGGAAAGTTGTTTGTACACCTCGTAGTTGAATGCTTTGAGTACCAACTCCACTATCGTTACTAACGAGGCAATGATGACCAATTGAACGATCATCCGTACCTGTTTGGGAATAGCATTTCTCAAAAGCGAGGTAAATAAATTGGCAAAAGCACAAACAAAAACTACCGCTATAGCCATGACAACGGATGGAAAGACCAACGTCGTTACAGCAAGTGCAGAACAAATACCAAGCACCTGAACGGTAATGGGATTGTTCTCATTCAAAGGATCCGTCAGTAATTTTCTTTCTTTTTTACCGAACTCGAATGTTCCTTTTTTTTCTACGTCTTGTACTAATGTTTCAGCCATCTTTTTTAGATATTAGATGTTAGATCGCTGCGCTCTTAGATTTTAGACAGATCGCTGCGCTCTTGGATTTTAGATTGTTAGACTTATCATAGAGCCGCGATGAATCGCGTCTCTACCAGCAACATGATATTATTTCTTAATTGTCGCAAAATAAGGTTCGTAGTATTTTACGCCACGCTGCATCATTTCTGTAACCCCGTCGCATGTAACGGTAGCACCGGAAATGCCATCTACTTCAAAGGTTTGATCTCTAGCACCACCCTTGCGGACAACAATTGAGGTGTAAGTACCATCATCTCCATAGATTTTTTTCCCTTCAAAGGTTTTCGGGAAAGCAGGATTATCTTTTATTTCGGCACCTAGCCCGGGTGTTTCTGCTTTGTGGTCAAAAGAAACCCCTGCGACTGTTCTGAGGTCTTCCTTCAGGGCAACACAACCCCAAATTTCATCCCAAAGTCCATTTCCTCTTACAGAGATGATATAAAAAGTATTGCCATCTTTTTCATACACGAATAAAGGCAACAAGCGATCTGCCTCATCTTTCTTCTTCTCCTTGGCCATATCCACATTTTCTGCCTTTCCACCTTTGTGGCCAGCCGCCACTACAGCCGCCTCATCTACAGCATTGCCATCCATATCCAGTACGTATTGTTTTACCCTAGAATCAAAGATGTCAATGACTTCTTCGTCACTCATATCCTTAACCTTCATATTCATATCCTCTTGCAGATGCGAAGAGATAGATTTGAGGATCGCTTTTTTATTGAAAACGGCTTCGTTTCGGTCTGCCGCTCCTTTCGTAACTTCCCGTAATCCAGTTAAGCCAAGGGCAACTGTTCCGGTAAGTATTACGATGAATTTTATGATATAAGCTGTACTATGCACGATTCAAACGTTTTTTGATATTAGATTCTAAAACATAATGGTCAATAAGCGGGGCAAAGACATTCATAAACAGAATGGCCAGCATCCAACCTTCGGGATAGGCCGGATTCATCACACGGATAATCATCCCGATGGCACCAATTAAGAAACCATAAATCCATTTTCCACGCTGGGTAGATGCTGCGGTTACGGGGTCAGTCGCCATGAAAGCCATTGCAAAGAAGAAACTTCCCATGTAGAACTGGTAGTACCAAGGCACCTGTAGGAATAAGTGTTCCGTTCCGGCAGCCATAGAGTTCATCAACATTGCCGTAAGGGCAGCACCCAACAACATTCCAACCATCACTCTCCAAGAAGCAATTCCCACTCCAATAAGGAAAAGGGCACCTACAATGATAATTGGCTTGCAAGTTTCCCCGATTGAACCCGGAATACCACCCCACCACATTTGTGAAGGTGTGTAGACGCTCGTGACGGCATCCCAGCCGCCTTTAGAGGCCAGTGCTAACGGAGTTGCCCCCGTGTAGCCATCTATAACGGCTTTGCCCCCTTCCCCGAAGGTAGCCCAGCCGAAGGCACCAAAAATCATATCGACAAAACTGTGTCCCCAACCGTAGGCGGCAGAAATATGATCTGTACCATCTTTTACAATATTAGAAACCCAGACTTCATCCCCTGAAATCGTAGTCGGATAAGCGAAGAATACAAATACCCTTGCCAATAAGGCAATATTCAGGATATTCATTCCTGTTCCTCCGAAAGCCTCCTTTCCAATCCATACGGCAAAAGCTACAGAAAGTGCTAATATCCATAATGGAATATCCGGCGGCATAATCAAGGGAATCAACATACCGGAAACCAGAAAACCCTCCTCAATGGCATGGCCTTTCTTGGCAGCATAGTAAAATTCGATACCCAAACCGACAAGGTGGGTGACAATAATAATAGGAATCAATTTGATAAGGCCGTGCGCTAGTTTCAGGTGTAAGCCTTCTACAAAACCGGGATAAAGCCCGATAGATGCAAAATGGTGATGCCCGATATTGATTGCCCCGAAAATCAGGCACAATTGCAAGGCCAAAACGACGTGTACCATGAGTCTTTTGAGATCCATGCCGTCGCGAATATGTACACCGCCTTTGGTGACGGTATTTGGAGCAAAGGCAAAAGTGAAGAATCCATCAAACAGCGTGTGTAAGAATGGTGATTCTTTTTTGTCCGGCTCTATTTTTTTTAAAAAGTCTAATAAACCCATTGTTTATATATATCCTGTTTTGAAACAAGTTGATTTTTTCTCTGCAAACGCTCCAGAGATTGCATCTCTGTCAATAATATATCGTCCTTACAGGACTCTGTTTTTTTTATACCTTACTTTTATCCTTGCTCGCGCATAGTATCTAATCCTTCTCTAAGGAGCGCCTGTAGCGGTTGTTTTGATGTGCAGGCAAATTCGCACAAGGCAACATCCTCTTCACTAAGTTCATAAATGCCCAAGCCTTCCATTCTTTCAAAGTCATTCATCATGATAGACTTCATCAAGTGTTGGGGCATAATATCCATTGGCAACATGGATTCATATTGGCCTGTTACGACGAAGGCCCTTTGCTCTCCGTGTGTATTCGTATTTGCTTTGAATTTCAAATCTGGCACCATGAAGTTCGGGAAAGTCCGAGAAATACTCGGGCGAGATTTTAGTGGCAACAGCCAACCGAACATTTCGTATTGATCCCCCTCTTCCAGCACCGTAACCTGATCTGCACGGAAATCCATGAAATTATCTCTCGTTTTTTGCTTACCAGATAATACATCTCCACTCACAATTCTTGCCTTTTCGTGGAGTGGCTCTCCAGCCAACAAATCTCCAAGGTTCGCACCTTGATAAGTTCTTACGTAGCGAGGTTTTTTCAATTCTGCTCCTGTCAAGGCCACTACCCTTTCTGTATTGAATCTACCTTCGGAGAACAAAGCCCCCAAGGTGATCACTTCTTGCACGGTCATTGTCCAAACCTTATCTCCAGCATTTATCGGATCCAAATGATGAATTTGCACCCCAACATTTCCGGAAGGATGTGCCCCTTTGAACCAGTGTTTTACCACGCCTGTAGCCTGCGTAAAAGCATCAGCCGGTGCATGATCTCCCCTTGCATCAAGGCCAAGATAGACCTTACCGGAAGTCAATTTTCCGAGGACATCCAATCCTTTTTGGAAAGCCGTTTCCCTTCCAGCAACGACGAGATTATTATCCGGTGCTAGTGGAGCAGTATCAAAAGTAGAAACAAATATATTTTTCGGTTCGTCTTCCGGCTCAGGAACGATATCGTAAGGGCGCTGGTTAATCATTGGCCAAACGCCACTTTCCAACAAGTAATTTACCAAATCTTCTCTTGAACCATTGGCTAAATCGAAAGTCGGGTATTCCCGATATTTTTGTTCTTTATCCGCCAAGATAACCACCTCAGCGATGGAACGCTTCGCCCCACGATTTACGGCGACCACTTCTCCACTCACTGGAGCGCAATATTTAATCGCAGGTCTTTTTTTGTCAAAAAATAGCACATCACCTGCTTTAACTTCATCCCCAATTTCGACAGTTACTTTAGGAATGGGTGAGATACCGACAAAGTTAGGTGGTTGTACAGCAAAACGGGTTGCTGTGGCCGGTTCAACTTCGGTAGCAGCTCCTCCTTCTAATAAGATGTCGTAACCTTTTTTAAGAAAAGTTATGCCACTCCCATTAGCGTAAGCTGGTTTTTTACCTGCACTCTTTGGGAATATAGACATATCGCCGGCATCGGTATCAACCCCCATTTCTTGGGCTTTAATACCGATAAGGTTTGAAGAAACCATTGCAATTGCAGATAATAATAATATGACTGCAGCAGCTCCTAACATGTAGGCCAGATAATTACTACCGGAGGTTCCGGATTGCGCCCATATCGGAAGAGCGATAAAAGAAAAGAGGGCGAACAGGCTGAATCTTTGCACTGATATTTTAAGATGGCTCAAAATCAGTAGATTTTATTTAAAAAAAATAGGGTTCAATTCCATTAAAAATCAGGCTTTTAGACCCGTTTTTCAAATTGGGGCAAAGATATAAAGAATTCGATTAATTGGAACCTCTATTTAATGTAATTAAGCTATTTAGATAATTTCTAAATAAGAGAGAGGGAATTTTAGTAGATCAAATGATACACGGAGGTGCGATGCACCACGTTTCTACTGCTTATTGCCTTGGTTTTTTACGATAAACTGGTATTTATTGCCTTGGTTTTTTGATTATTGTACAACAATACGGGCATATGCAATACACCCTACGTATCTTTTTGATTCTTCTTCTTCATGGCTTCGCCAATTTGATTACTTGCCGTAAAGGAAGCCACCATATTATTTAACATATCACTTCCGGCCTGCGGGGAATTCGGCAAAAGGATCAAATTACTGTTGCTCGTTTCTCCGATGGATTGGAGGGTATCATAATGCTGGGTGACGACAATCAAGGCGGAAGCTTCTTGGGAATTGATACCGACATTGTTCAAAACCTCTACAGATTCTTCCAGTCCTCTGGCAATTTCTCTCCTCTGGTCGGCGATACCTTGCCCCTGGAGGCGCTTGCTCTCGGCTTCGGCCTTGGCTTTTTCAACAATCAAAATACGTTGGGCATCTCCCTCGAACTGGGCGGCCACTTTTTCCCTTTCGGCAGCATTGATCCGGTTCATCGCCTCCTTCACTTGTGCATCCGGGTCAATATCGGTAACGAGGGTTTTGATAATATCATAGCCGTATTCCATCATGGCTTCGTTCAGTTCTGCTTTTACAGCAATGGCGATATCATCCTTGCGGACAAAGACATCATCCAAGATCATCTTCGGGACTTCTGCCCGGACAACATCAAACACATAAGAGGTGATTTGGTCTTGTGGAAAATCTAATTTGTAAAAAGCATCGTATACTTTTTCTTGAATAACCTTGTATTGTACGGAAACTTTCAGGCGGACAAACACATCATCTTTGGTTTTGGTTTCAACGATGACATCTAGTTGTTGAATCTTCAGACTCAAACGGCCTGCGATCCGATCCACTAACGGGATTTTAAATTGTAGCCCGGATTGTCGGATGCTTTGAAACCTTCCGAAGCGTTCGATGATCGCTGCGGATTGTTGCTTGACAATGAAGAATGATGTGATAATCAGGAGGATTATGGGGATGAGGATGAACTGGAATAGTTGTTCCATAATAGTTTTTTTTAAAATTGATTCAATAGTTATCCTTACAAATATAGGGAAATTTGGGTGTTTTTTGTTAAAGGTACAAAACAACAAAAAAATGACCTCACCCAAAGGCAAGGCCACTTCGTAAAAATAGAGTTATTAATCCAACATATTATTTATGTACAATAAACTTCTTTGCCAA